>CAMYJM010000240.1 GCA_947258635.1 uncultured Acidimicrobiaceae bacterium | reverse complement strand
CGGTAGCCGGCACCAGATCGGGAAGCCGGGTTCGTTCGATACCGGCATATCCCAGGAGCTCGGCGTCGTAGTCGACCCGTCCCGGATCGCGGTTGTCGGTCGCCCAGTGCAGCGCAATCGAGTCGAATGAAGCGGCGATTCTTCCGGTGAGCCGGTAGTTGAGATAGTCCTTCGGCTCGAGGAAGGTAGCTGCCGCCGCGTACACCGCAGGGTTCTCATGGCGGAGATAGAGAATGTGGGCGAGCGAATCCTTGCCGGAGCCGGCCGGGGCCCCGCCGGTGCGCGAGATCCATTTGCGAAGTTTGCGGGGGTCGTATCCCTCGATTCGAACCGGGCCGCCGATGAGGTCGGCGACATACGGTTCCCCCCGCGAGTCCATCCAGATGATCGCGTTGCCGATCGCCGCTCCATCCGCGGCGAGCGCAACGGTGCCCGACCACTGGCCGGTTACCGAGATCGCCTTGATCGCCTCGGGGCCCTGGGGGAAGGCGTCCCGGGTTCGCCGAGCTGCGGCCCCAATGGCCGTCCACCACTCTTCCGGGCTCTGCTCGGCCCCGCCGCCTGCCGCCAAGAGGAGGTCGACCGGTTCGAACTCGCCCCCGAAAACTTCGCCGTCGGCCGCTACCAGGGCAACCTTCGGGCCCGATGTGCCCAGGTCTATAGCCAGTGCGTAGGGCGGTGTCGGCATGCTGCCATCGAACCTAGTCGGCGGCTCGCCGGACGGGGTGGGCCGATCGCAAGCCGGCACCGGGCCGGGCGCCCCTCCCCGTTCCATGGCATGTGATCCCAGGTGTCCGGAGTTGGGTCGTTGGTGTGGTGCGGCTCCTCGACGATGATGAGGCGATGGAGACTCGTATTCTGCGCTCGGTTGGTGACGGTTCAGTCGTGGCGGAGCCAAGTATCCCAACCGACGACATCGATCAGGGCTGGGTGTGGGTCGACATCCTGGTCGGAGACCACGAGACCGCGGAATTGGTCGAACTCACCGCCGGGCTCGACTTCGATGCCCTGGCGGTGCGTGACGCCGTGGATGACCTCGATCTGCCGAAGCTCGATGACTTCGGCCACCACCTCCTGCTCGTTCTGCACGGCCTTCGTCAGGAGCGTGTCGAGACATATGAGGTCGATTGCTTCGCGAAGAGCCGCTTCCTCCTCACCGTGCGCCGGATTCACTCGCCGGCTCTCGACGCGTTGTGGCACCGAGTGCAAGACAGCCCCGAGCTGGCGCGCGGCGGTGTCGACGAGTTGCTGGCCCGGCTCGCCGATGTTCTCACCCGCCGGCTACTGGCGGTGATGGATGCGTTCGACGATCGCACCGAAGACCTCATTGCCAAGGCACTGGCGGCGGCTCCCGATCTGGTTGCGGACCTGACGGCCGTGCGGGCGGACCTGGCGGCGGTGCGGCGCGTCGTCCACCCCCAACGCGAGGTGCTCGACCTCATCCGTCACAGCACCTCACCGCTCATCACAGAGGCGGGAAGACGGCGCTTTTCGGATGTGTTCGACGTTGCGTCCCGGGCGGCCCAGAACCTGGACGCGGCGCGTGCCTCGCTTGCGGAGATCCTCGATGCGTACCGTGGGGCGGAGGCCCGGCAGGCTACCGATGTCACCAAGGTCCTCACGATCTACGCCGCGATAATGCTGCCCCTGTCGCTCGTGGCGGGGTTCTTCGGCATGAACTTCCCCAACCTTCCGGGCATCGAAGGCGATTGGGGGTGGGTGATCGTCACCGGCGCCATGGTGGCGATTGCGACCCTGTCATTGGGCGTCTTCGTCGCTTTGGGCTGGATGAAACGCCCTTCAGGTCGGCGGGCCGGGGCCGCATTGGGGCGCGGCCTCATCGAAGCGGCCCGGGCGCCGGCCCACATCGTTGGTGCTGCTTACGAGATCTCCAGCATGCCGCTGCGGGTCACCACCCGCCTCGTCCGGAGCCAGCCGGACAAGCCCGAAGGCTGAAATCGTTTCCCCACCAGGTGCGGAAGCTTCTTGGGCGGGCAATGTCGGGCCGCCGTCGCGCCCGCGATGAACGTCGTGACGGCGGCGCGACCACTGCGGTAGCGTTCGGGCCGATTGAGCTTCGACGAGGAGGATGACATGGCCGGCGATGATCCCAAGCTGAAGGTGCGGCCAGATGGGCCGTACGTGGTCTCCGGGTCGGTGCCGCTGCGGGTGAGGGAACCCATCATGTCGGAGCACGGCGAGCCCCTGACTTGGCGCACGCGGGAGGTGACCGAGCGCGGTAGCACCTATACCCTCTGCCGCTGTGGCGCCTCTGCCAACAAACCATATTGCGACGGCTCACACGCCAGGATCGGGTTTGACGGCACCGAAGCGGCGCCGACGAACAGTTATGAACAGCGCCGCACGGCCTACCCGGGAACCGGAATCGAAGTGCTCGATGACCGTGACCTCTGCGTCCACGCCGGCTTCTGCGGCAACCGGGTCTCCAATGTGTGGAAGATGGCCGACAAGACCGGCGACTCGATCGTGCGCGGCCAGGTAATGGCGATGATCGAACGCTGCCCGTCGGGAGCACTCACCTACGAGGTGGAGGGCGCCCCGATCGAACCGGACCTTCCCGTCGAGGTGTCGGTGATCCCGGACGGCCCCCTGTGGGTTACCGGCGGTGTCGCGATCGAACGCGCCGACGGCGCACCCGTCGAAGTGCGCAACCGCGTCACGCTGTGCCGATGCGGCCAGTCCTCCACCAAGCCACTCTGCGACGGGTCGCACAAAGAAGCCGGCTTCACCGGGTGAGGGCCTTGCAGAGCCCGCCGCGTATCTCACGAAGCAGCTCGACTCGCTACGTTCAGATCGGACGGGCGGCTGCGTGGTGCAGCCGCCCGGTCCGGTGATTCGGAGACCGCGCCGCCGCTGCTAGCGGAGCGTCAGCGTATATGAGCCGCCGCGGTGCTTGGAGTAGTGCCGGATCCGCACGAAGTAGTCCCCAGGCGCCAACGTTCGCGAGATCTTGGCATTGAGCGCCAGGCCGCTGTCGTCGTCGCTGGCCAACAGGAAGGTTGGGTCGTCGGGCCCGAACAGCGACATGACCACATCGGTGGGCCCGCCCGTCTCGAGCCTCACCGCCGTCGGCTCGGAGAGGTTGAACTCGTAGCGATCTTCCTCGCCGGGGGCACCGATGTCGGCATCGACGGTGGCGCCGAACGACAGAGTCCCGATCGGGGGAGCCGCCTCGGGATAGGTGATCCCCATGAACTCCTTGTCCTTCTCCGAGAGGACCCGATTCCAACCGATCGCGAAGTCGCCGAGGGTGAGCCCGTTGGGCACGGCATACTGCATGATCGACGTCGGGTCGTACTCCGTGTGGTTGAACAGCCGCGGGTCGCGCCGGCGCAACACGTTGCGCTCCGTCATCTCACGGTCCCACCCCTGGAGGGCGTAGTAGCGGAAGACGGCGTCACGGTCCCACGGGATATCGGCGACCGGGCTCTGCTGCTCGTGGATGGCGGCCAGCGCATGGCCGAACTCATGGAGCACCACCCGCGAATACTCATCGTCCGCGCTGTCGACGGCCAGCCAGCCGTAGTTCATCGTCGGTCGGCCCGGTTCGATCACCAACGCGTCGGTCCCGAGGTACGACCACGAGCCGGTTTGCAGGAACGAGATCCGGATGTCGGCGTCCGCAGTCCCGTCGGCGACGAGGTCGAGCTTGATATTGGCGTGCTGCTCCCATTCCTTGGCGAAATCGATCACCTTGGCCTTCACGTCCGCGTGGCCATCGAGAAAGCTGACGGACAGTGTCCGCCCCGGTAGCCACTTCTTCTCGGCGAAGATGGCCATCTCCAGCGGGCTGCCGCCGGGCGTTCCGGCGCCGCCGCCGGCACGCATCGGAGCGTTACCCGGGTTCTCCTTGATGGCTGCTTCTGCGGCCTCGACGAACTTGACATCCGGCACCTCGAGCTTGGTGCAGATCTCCATACTCGATAGCGCGTCTTCGTTGTACTCCGCCATGGCGGTCCCTCCTTTGGGCCGGTTGCCTCATCGCAAGCATACGGGGCCGCCAACGGCAATTCGACGGTCGCCGCGTCTCGCGGGTGCCGGGATCAGGGCGAGAACCCGATACGGCCTAGTCCCGGGTCGGCATGAGAGCGGCCTCGCCGGGGACGCCATGGGCGAGCACGGTAAAGGCCAGCAGCGCGGCGGCAGTCGGGATCGGCTCGGCGGCGTCGATGAGTCTGCGGTGGGAATCGATGATCGCCACGTCGGTATCGTGGCGCCGCAAGGCCCACAGTCCGGCCCCCCTCCATCCGACCCGGCTCTGCGGGACGACGTTGTAGGCGAAGTCCTTGCCGGTGACGCCGTAGCTGCGTTTCGCATGAAGCGGCCCGGCGAACGCAACGGTGCCTCGATCCGACCTGACGACCGGGACGAGAAACCGTCCCAAGGTCGCGGTCTTGATCTTCCACTCGACTCCATCGACGAGCCGTACGCGCCGGCCCGGGCCCAAGAAGATCCACAGGAAGCTGTTGCGGCCGAGCCCGGCGACAAGCGAGCCGTCCGCCGTCAGCTCATGCTGGGGGAAGGCCAGCCCCCCGGTGCGATCCAAACGGATCGTCCCCTGGATCGTGCGCGGCCCCGCCTGCACCACTTCCATACGACAAGCTTATCGCAGGGCGAACCGGAATCGGCGCCGGCAACGACCTTTGGGCTCGGGCGGCCCGATCTCGACGGTAGATTGGGGCTCTCATCGAGAGGCCTGGCATGACCGCCACCAAGACAGCGGAGCGAGTGTTCACGGACGGGGCGACTGCCATCGTGCGGGGGGCGCTGGCGGCGGGTTGCGACTTCTTTGCCGGTTACCCGATAACGCCGGCGTCCTCCATCCTGATGATGATGCTGCAGAACCTCCCTGCCCGGGGTGGTATCGGCGTTCAGGGAGAGGACGAGATTTCCTCGATTGGCATGTGCATTGGCGCCGCGATGGCCGGCTCCCGGGTGATGACCGCCACCTCCGGCCCC
>CAMYJM010000239.1 GCA_947258635.1 uncultured Acidimicrobiaceae bacterium | reverse complement strand
CCCAATCGACCGCCGACCTCATCGCGTTGCGCAACGCGGCCTCCGCATCGTCGTCGACGAGCTCCGACTCGAGCTCTTCGAGCCAGAGTGACTCGATCTGCTGCAGCGCGTTGACCAGCAACGCAGTGCGCGTCGGCAGATAGTTGGTGATGGTCGTTGTCGAGGCGTCGAGCTCGGCGGCAACCGACCGGATCGTTACTTCCTGCAAACCGCCCCGAGCGGCGACACGTACCGTTGCCTCGGCAATGGCGGCGCGCCGCTGCGCGAGATCGACCTGAATCGGCACTAGCCGAGAGCCTCAGTCAATGCTTCCTCGAAAACCTGGAGGGTGGTCGCCACGTCTTCGTCGCTGTGGGCCGCGGACAGGAACCACGGCTCCAGCGCGTCGGGCGACGGCATGACGCCGCGCTCGATCATTCCCATGACGAGGTTCTCGTACAGCTCTTCGTTGTGGCTGGTGGCTCCGCGATAGTCGATCGGCTGCTCGTCTCCGAGGTAGAAGCTGAACATCGCCGGGCGGCCGAGCACTGCGCTCTCGACACCCTTGGCCGCAAGGATCTTGGCAGTGCCTTCCATCAAGGCGTTGCCCACCCGATCGAGTTGTGCCATGGGCTCGCCTGTCAGCAACCTCTCGATGGTGGCTCGGGCGGCTGCGGTGGAAACCGCGTTCCCTGAGTAGGTGCCGGCCTGGACGATGCCGCCCCGATCCCAGCCGGTGAGCACCGGCCCCCAACCGGCGATGGCGGCGACGGGAAGCCCGTTGCCCATCGCCTTGGCGAACGTCGCCAGATCGGGAGTGACGTCGTAGGCCTCGGCCGCTCCGCCGACCGCGATCCGGAAGCCCGTCTTGACCTCGTCGAACACCAGTACGGCGCCATGCGCGGTGCACAAATCACGCAGGCCTTCGAGGAAGCCGGGCTCCGGCTCGATGGCCATCGAGTTGCCGAGCATCGGCTCGACAAACAGCGCGGCGATGTTGGCGCCGTCGCGGGCAAAGAGCCGTTCCACCGCCCCGAGGTCATTGAAGGGAAGGGTGCGCACCAGCCCGCCGATCGGCCGCGGCATACCCGAGCTCATCACCACGGGCACCGGGCTGAACGGTGAGCCGAGCGCCTCGGCGGCGTCACCCGGCGTCGAGAACATGACGTAATCGTGGGCGCCGTGATAAGTCCCTTCGAACTTCACGATGATGTCGCGTCCGGTAAATCCGCGAGCCAGCCGCGTCGCATGCATCGTTGCCTCGGTGCCGGTGTTGGTGAAACGGAGGCGCTCCACCCAGGGCACAGCTTGCTTGATGACCTCGGCTGCCAGGACCTCTTGCTCCTGGGTGAACGCGAAGGTCGTCCCGTTCGCAACCGCCCGGCTCACGGCCTCGGTGACGTGCTCATCGCCGTGACCGAGGATGACCGGGCCAAAGCCGAGGTGATAGTCGATATACCGCTTCCCGTCGGCGTCGTACACGTAGGCGCCCTTGCCTCCGGTGAGAACGATCGTGTCGTCATCGCCCCAATAACGCCAGCCACTCGACACGCCCTTCACCAGAGCCGCGAGTGCTCGATCGAAGAGCTCGGCGGTCTTAGGTCCCTGGATGCTCATCTAGTTGTCTCCTTCATTGGCGTGTCTCTCGATCAGATCTTCACTATCCGCCACAGCCACTCGGCCGTTGCGGCGGCTTTCCCGCGGCGATCCTCAACCGCGTCTGCCCGCTTCATGACTTGCAGTGCGCCGTTGATCCCCAGCCAGCGGAAGGGTTCGGGCTCCCACTTGCGCACGTGATGGTTGACCCAGGGGAATCGGGTCAGACGGGTGTCCTCGCCGCGGATCAGGTCGGCCAGCGTGCGCCCGGCCAGGTTGGCGACGGCGACTCCGGACCCGACATAACCGCCCGCCCAGGCCAGCCCGCTTTCCCGGTCGAGACCCGCCGTGGGGATCCAGTTGCGGGTCACGCCGAGGACCCCACCCCAGCGGTGGGTGATCGTCGTGTCCTCCAGCTGGGGGAAGATCTTGAGCAAGCCGGTACGCACCATGGTGAAAGCTTCTACTTCGAATTCGGCGTTACGCCGCACCCGCGACCCGTAGTCGTACGGTGCTCCCCGGCCCCCGAAGGCGATGCGCCCGTCGGCGGTCCGCTGACCGTACGTGACCAGGTGGCGTAGATCCCCGAACGTCTCCATATCGGCCAGACCGATCTCATCCCATAGAGATTCGCGCAGCGGCTCGGTGGCGATCATCAGCGAGTACAGCGGAGCCAGGCGGCGTTTGTGCCCGGGCAGCTCCGCCGTATAACCCTCGGTGGCCCGCACTATGAAGGGCGCCTTGACTCTTCCGCCGGCGGTAGTCACAACACCCGGTTCTATGGCGGTGACCGGCGTGTTCTCGTAGATCTGTACTCCCCACTTCTGGACGAGGTCGCCGAGACCGTGAGCCAGTTTCGCCGGCTGGATCGAAGCCGCCTTTGGCGACAGCATCCCGCCGAGCACGTCGGCGGCGCGCCCGATCTCGAGGGACTCGGCCGCCGACAGGATCTTCAGATCGTCTTCGGTCCAGCCGTAGTGGTGAGCCGATTCGACGTCCGCCCGAGCCCGCTCCAGCTGGCCGCCGTTGGTGAGGAACTCAATCGTGCCCCCCTGGTGGAAGTCACACGCGATGGCATGCTTCTTGGTGACATCTCCGATGATGTCGATGGTCTCGCGCAGGGCGGCGCCCCAGTCCCGCGCCGTCGCCAGATCCGACATCGCCTCAATGCGCTCCGGCCCGGCAGCGAATCCGTCGTAGCAGAACCCACCATTGCGCCCCGATGCACCGAACCCGACGTGCTCCCGCTCGAGAATCACCACCCGCAAATTCGGGTCCGCTTCTTTGAGGGCGAATGCCGTCCATAGGCCCGTGTACCCGGCCCCGACGATGGCGACATCGACATCCAGGTCCTGAGCCAGCGCGGGTCGGCGCGGAGCTTCGATGCCCTCCCACCACATGGGTTGGGTGCTCGCGGTGGCCAGTGATGCTCGAGTCATGTCTGGTAGCGTAACACCGTGATGTAACGTTGTTGTATTAAAACTCGAGAGGTGACGTATGGTCGAAACGGTGAAGCTGTTCATCGCAGGAGAATGGACCGAAGGAACCGGAGAGGGCGCATTCGAATTGCGCTCCCCCGGCAGTGGTGAGCACATTGCCGACATTCCGATCGCCGGCCCCGATGACGTGAATCGAGCCGTTCTGGCTGCCCGCGAGGCGCATGACGAGATGCGCCACTGGTCGGCCTTCGAGCGGGCCGACCTGTGTAATCGGATCGCCGCCGAAGTGGAACCGCTGGTCGAGGAAATCGCCCGTATCCAAACCCTCGAGCAGGGCAAGCCCTACCACGCCGAGTCGCTCGCCGACATCGAGGAGGCCAATCAGTATTTTCTCAACGCGGCCGAGGACGTCAAACGCCTCGGCGGAGAAGTGATCCCCACCTCGGACCGCAACAAGCGGATGTTCACATTCCACCGACCGGTCGGGGTGTGGGCCGCCATCACGCCCTGGAACTTCCCGGTCACCATACCCCTCGAGTACATCGGGCCCGGGCTGGCCACCGGCAACGCCATCATCGCCAAGCCGCCGTTGTTCACACCGTGGGCTCTACTGAAGCTGGCAGAAGCCTTCGCGGCCGCCGGGGTCCCCAAGGGAGCCATCTCGGTGATCCCCGGCGCCGGCGACATCGGCGAGATGCTGGTGACCCACGACGGCGTCGACGCCATCGGATTCACCGGGTCATCGGAGACCGGGCGCCGGATCCTGTCGCAGATGGGCATCAAGCGATCGATCATGGAGATGTCCGGCAACGGCCCGACGGTCGTCACTGCCGACGCCGACGTGGCGGCAGCCGCCGAGGCAGCCGTATACGGGGCGTACTACAACGCCGGACAAGTGTGCTGTGCCACCGAGCGGGTCATCGTGCTCGACGCGGTCCATGACGAGTTCGTGACCCACGCGCTGCGAGCCGCCGAGGAGGTGCGCCTGGGCGACCCGTTCGCGGAGTCCACCAACATGGGACCGCTCAACAATGAAGCGACGGCGGCCAAGATGGACCGCCATCTCGCCGACGCCCGGGAACGCGGCGCCGAGGTCCTGGTGGGGGGCAGTCGCGCCAGCGGCTTCGCCACAGATCTCTACTACGACTTCACCGTGATCGACCGGGTGCCCGAGGAGTCCGCCGTCGCTCAGGAGGAGAGTTTCGGGCCGGTGCTGCCGATCCTGATCGCGCCGGACGACGAGGAAGCGGCGGCCATGGCCAACCGGACCCGGCTCGGGCTGCAGGCCGCCGTCTTCACGTCGAGCCTGAAGAAGGCCTTCTGGTACGCCGATCGGATCCGGTCGGGCACCGTCGTCGTCAACGACTCCACGGACTTCTGGGAGACGTTCCAGCCCTTCGGCGGCGCCGCCGGGACCGACACGGGTTGGGGCCGGGGCCGCCTCGATGAGTTCACCGATCTGCAGACACTGGTGATCGACCTCAACTAACCGCGCCGCGGCCTCAGATCGCCACGCCGGCGATGAACGTGGCCGCCACCGTCACGGTGCTCAGGTCCTCCGCCCCTAGGGGGTTCTCGCTCGCCACCACCATGTCGGCGACCTTGCCGGCGACGAGAGAACCCGACTCATCCTCACGGTGATTGATCCAGGCCGCGCCCGTCGTGAAACCCCGAAGGGCTTCCTCGGGGGTGATCGCCTGCTCAGGCACAAAGGCTTCCGCCTCGCCATGCTCCCGCCGCGTCGTAGCCACCGCCATCTGGGCGAACGGGTTGGCGGTCGACACCGACCAGTCCGAGCCGCACACGAGGCGGGCTCCCGTGTCGATCAGCGAGCGGAACGGATACTGCAAGGCGGCCCGCTCACCCAAACGTGGCGCCGTCAGATCGAGCATGCACCCGTCGTTGCAGGCCCATAGTGCTTGAGCATTGGCGATGACCCCCAACCGCCCGAACCGGGGCACGTCGTGGGGATCGA
>CAMYJM010000238.1 GCA_947258635.1 uncultured Acidimicrobiaceae bacterium | reverse complement strand
TAGGAAGAGAGCCAGCAGAACCCCGATGATGCCGAGCCCGCCCACTCCGCCGGCGACTGCCCCGGCCCTGGTGCCGCGCCGATCCTCGACGTTTTGGCTACGTTCGAGATTGCGCCAACGCATGAACAGCCTTCCGTGAAATCACTGGATCCATGTAGAAAGACACGCTAGCGGCGCTGAAGTTCCCGGTCGCCGGCGGCACGCGGCCCCGACCGCAGCCACAGAGCGGCGGCGAACAAGGGCCCGGTGGCGGCCACCGCCCACAGAGGATGAGCCATGGTGAGGCCCTTGGTGGCGACGGAGAAGAAGCTGACACCGACGCCCAACGTCGCCGCCAGAGCCGCAACCCGCGAACCACGTTGCATGGGCCTCGTGCGCCCGCCGGTCTCGAACCGGCGGAACAAAGCCAGGAACGGCAGGGTGGCGAGACCGAGCGTCCCGATCCACAGCGGGCGGCTGAGCCACCAGGTGGCCCCGCCGGGAGCCGGGCTCAACAGAACCGGCGCCGACCACAGCGCGGCCCCGATGGCCAGCGCCATGACGGTCATGTGCCACACGTACAGCGTCATGATCGAGCCATTGACCAGTACGGTGATGGTCCAGGGCCGGCGCCGTTCCAGGAAGCGCCGCATCGGCCTCTCGAGCGAGAGCGCAACGCCGATCTGGGTGAACCCGAGAGCCAGCAACGCCCCGCTAGGCGGTTCAGTGTTGCCGAATTCGACGCCGGGAACGCCCACCATGGAGATGTGATAGGGGCCGGCCACTGTCATCACCACGAGGGCGGCACCGGCAGCGGCCGCCAGTTGCCGAGCTCGCCCAACATCGGCGAAGGAACCGTCGTGCCAGGCGTGCCCCAATAGATAGACCGCGCCCCAGACGAACAGGTAGTTGACGAAGCCGACCGAAACCGTCGTCAGCGCGCGGGCGACGTCGGTAGCCACCGCGGCGCCCGTCAGAACGAGAACGGCACGACCTCGATATCTGCTCCAGAGCGACATGGACACCGGAGTGGCGGCAACCATCAGCACGTACACGGCAAGAAACCACAGCGGTACGAGCGCCACCTGTGAGCCGAGACGGGCGAGTTCGGGATCGAGCCCGAATCGAGGTGCCCCCAGCCCGAGGGCGCTCCAGAGTGCGATCAACGGCACCGTCGGCATGACGAGCCGGACCAGCCGGTTCCGCAGCCAGCCGGCGTAGCCACCGCGATGGCGGCTCCAGCCGACGGCGTTGGAGAAGCCCCCGACGAGGAAGAAGACCGGCATCACCTGGAACCCCCATGTGAGCCACTGGGTTGCCGGAACCGAGCTCAGGATGTTGCCGGCGTGAAATCCGGAATCATCGAGCCACACTGCCGCCATCAGCCAGTGCCCGATGACCACGGCCGATATCGCCGCCGCCCGGAGGAAGTCGGCGTAGCGGTTGCGTGAGCTCGGTGTCGCCGCGGCCATCGTTGCCGCGGTGCGGTATTGCCGGAGTGCCATGAGAGTCTTTCGGGTTGGATGGTCGGTCGAGTCCACTGTGCGCTACGGCGGCCCTGCCCCATATGGGGGAGTGCCCCCAAAACGCCCTTCGGGTGCCTAGGGGTATGCGCGGTGGCGTTGCGGTTCGGCAACTAACGTTGGGGGCGACGCGGAGGCGAATCCGGCAGATGGCCTTTCAGTTGACTCCCGAGCATCAGGCCCTCAGGGCCATGGTTCGTGAATTCGCCGAAAGTGAGATCATCCCGCACGCGGCCGAGTGGGATCGCACCCACCATTTCCCGGTCGACGTAGTCCACAAGATGGGTGAGCTCGGGCTGCTCGGCATCGTTTTCGAAGAGGAATACGGGGGAGGGGGCGGTGACTTTCTCAGCCTGTGTATCGCCATCGAGGAGATCGGCCGCGCCGATCAATCGATGGGCATCACGCTCGAAGCGGCCGTGGGGCTCGGCATCAACCCCATCGCCGCCTTCGGGACACCCGAGCAGAAGGCGCGGTGGCTGCCCGACTTGCTCGCCGGACGGACCCTGGCTGCGTTCGGGCTGACGGAGCCGGGCGGAGGATCGGACGCCGCCGGCGCCACCCGCACGCGGGCAGCCCTGGACGGCGGCGAGTGGGTCATCAACGGATCCAAGGCTTTCATCACCAACTCGGGGACCGATATCACCTCGGTTATCACCGTCACCGCGGTGACGGGTGACAACGAGATCAGCGCGCTCATCGTGCCGGCGGGTACCCCCGGGCTGACCGTGGAGCCGGCGTACGACAAACTCGGTTGGCATGCTTCGGACACCCATGGCCTCGTTTTCGAGGACTGCCGGGTGCCCGCCGAGAACCTGCTTGGTGAGCGGGGGCGCGGCTTCCACCAGTTCCTGGCGACGCTCGACGACGGCAGGATTGCCGTGGGGGCCCTCAGCGTCGGCCTGATCCAGGCCTGTCTCGACCTCAGCGTCGAGTACGCGCTCGATCGGGAAGCGTTCGGGCGCCCGATCGGGGCCAATCAGGGCCTGGCCTTCCAGTTGGCCGACATGGATGTCACTCTCGAAGCGGCCCGGCTCCTGACCTACAAGGCAGCGGCCCTCAAGGATGCGGGCCAGCCGATCAAGCAAGCGGCGGCTCGCGCCAAGCTGTTCGCCTCCGAGGGTGCTGTATCGGCGACCCGGGTGCTCACCCAGGTCCTCGGCGGCTACGGGTTCATGGAAGAAGGGCCGGCGGCGCGTTTCTATCGCGACGCCAAGATCCTCGAGATCGGTGAGGGAACCTCAGAGATCCTTCGGCTCGTGATCTCCCGGAGTCTCGGACTGCCGGTCCTATAGGACGGCACGGCTGTCGCGTACACTCCGGCCGTGTCGTTGAGCGCATCCCCATTGCTCGCCGCCGCAGCCGGCGACAGCGGTCTACTCGAATCAGAAGTCACGATCATCCTGCTGCTGGGTGTGGCCGCGCTGGTCGCGGTGGTCGCCCGGGTAGTGCGATTCCCGTTCACAGTGGCTCTGGTTGTTGTCGGCCTCGGCCTGGCGTTCCTGCCGGAGGGGTTCCTCGAGGTCGATGTCAGCGCCGAGCTAATCCTGGCCGTGCTGGTGCCGCCGCTTCTCTTCGAAGGCACGTTGCACATCTCATGGCGTAGGTTCCGCGCGGATCTGCCGGCCATCGTCCTCTTCGCCGTCGCCGGGACGTTGTTGGGGTCACTCGTAGTCGGCACTCTGGTACATCAGTTCGTTGGTGATGTGCCGTGGGCCCCGGCGCTGGCGTTCGGCGCTCTCATCTCGGCGACCGACCCGGTTGCAGTGATTGCGTTCTTCCGCTCGATCGGCGTGAGCAAGCGCCTGACCATCCTGGTTGAAGGCGAGAGCCTATTCAACGACGGCGTGTCTTTTGTCATCTTCACGCTGGCTCTCGGCGCGGCCGCCCCCGGCGCCGCCTTCACACTCGGGGGTGCCGTCGGCGAGTTCATCCTGATCAGCTTCGGGGGCCTCGCCGTGGGCGTCATCACGGGCTACGTCGTGTCGGCACTGATTCTCCGCAACCTCGACGATCACCTTGTCGAGACGGCCGTCACGGTGGCACTGGCCTTCGGCTCCTACCTGTTGGCGGAAGAGTTCGGCGTCTTGATCGGGTACCCCGATACCCACCTCAGCGGGATCCTGGCCGTCGTCGCGGCCGGGCTGATGGTCGGCAACATCGGCCTGCGCAACACGTCGCCGACCACCCGGCTCACGTTGCAGAACTTCTGGGAGTTCCTCTCCTTCGTCGTCAACTCGATGGTGTTCCTGTTGCTCGGGCTGGAGATCGACATCACGGAGCTGCCGGCTGAATGGTTCGCGGTCGGCGTTGCCGTGGCCGCCATCCTCTTGGCGCGGTTGCTGGTCGTCTACGGGCTGGGAACGGTTCACGGCTGGTTCCAGCCCGAGCGGCGGATCCCGACGCGATACAAGCATGTCATGTACTGGGGAGGACTGCGGGGGGCGATCTCGGTCGGATTGGCGCTCAGCCTCGTGGCCTATTCGAACGTGCTCGATGCCGGTCTCATAGCGCGGCTGCAGCTGATGACCTTCGGTGTCGTTCTCTTCACACTCCTCGTCCAGGGACTGACCATCGAGCGGCTCATCCGGCGGATGGGGCTTGCCGAGCGTTCAGACGCCGCCCAGGAGCTGCAGCGCCGCCAGGCGCGGCTCTACGCCAACCGGGCCGCCAAGCGCGAATTGGAGCGGCTCCACGACGAAGGTGTCCTGTTCCGCGATCTGTGGGCCGCGATGAACAAGCACTATGAAGGCGAGATCGATGTGAATCGGGCGGCGCTGCGCCACCACCACCAGAGCCACCCGGAGCTGGAGACAGACATGTACCTGACGGCTCGCCTTGATGCTTTGCGTGCCGAAAGGCGGGCCCTGCAAGACGCGGCCCGGCGCGGCCTGATCTCCGAGCACGTCCTCGAAGAGCTCACGCTCGAGGTGAACAACCACCTCGCCGCCCTCGAGTTCATGGAGAGCGATGCCGAGCAGGGCGAGGCGGTTGCCACCGAAGGTTCCGACATTGCCCTCGACGATCCGCCGGCGCACCGGTGAGCGGCATCGTATGCGCAGTCCGCGGAGGCCCCGGGAGCCACTTCACGCGCCGCGCGGCGCTGACGCAAGCTGCGGCGACGGGCGCGCCGCTGTATCTGCTGGTCGTGGTGTCGCCCCAGTCGTACGAGCCGCTCCACCAGGGCGAGCAGCGGGCGATCCGGGCTGAGCTGGCCTGGCGCGAATTGGCGCTCGCTCGCTCCAATGCCGCCCAGCTCGGCGCAACCGACGTGCAGTTCAATGTGCAGATACGAATCGGGGATCTCCACGAGACGATCGCACAGTTCGTGAGGGAGGTCGGCGGGGATCGGTTGCTGCTCGGTGCTCCGCGAGGCGCGATCGATGCGACGCTCTCCCAGGATGCGATGCTGGAGTTGGTGAGCGAACTACAGAGGGACCTCAACATCGAGGTCGAAGTGGTCAGGCCCGGGACAGGCGATGCCTAGCTCTCTCGGGCTCGGCAGGCCGCATGACGATGGCAG
>CAMYJM010000237.1 GCA_947258635.1 uncultured Acidimicrobiaceae bacterium | reverse complement strand
CGCCAACGAGTACCGCCGCTCCCACCTCATCCCGGCGACCTCGGGCACGGCCGCCATCGTCCATCTCATGGTGTTCGGCAATCTGGGTAGCGATTCCGGGGTCGGCATCGGTTTCAGTCGTGATCCGGAGACCGGCGAGCCAGGCATAACCGGCCGCTACCGCGACCAGGGCGCCCATCCGACGACCGCAGACGAGTACGAGGGCCTCCGTCGCCTGGCCGAAGCCGACCCGGACTGCTACGCCGGGCTGATGTCGGCGCTCAGCACGTACGAATCGGACCGACTCGAACTGGTCCGCCTCGATTATGTGCGCGAGCGGCGCCGTTTGTGGATCGTCGACGGCAGGATCGCAGACCGGACTGCCGCGGCTGCCACGCGGGTTGCCGTCGACCTGGTCGCGGAGGGGGCGCTCAGCAAGGAGGACGCCCTCAGACGGCTCGACCCGCGCCACGTCGACGAGATGTTGCATCCCCGCCCTGCTCCCGGTCCCCGGCTCGCACCGGTCGCCCGCGGCACCGGCGCCTCGCCGGGATGGGCGTCCGGCACCGTGGTCCTCGACTCCGGGTCCGCTCTTGAAACGGCCGCCGGCGGGACCTCGGTCATCCTCGTCAAACGGGAAACAACCCCGGAGGATGTCGCCGCCATCCGCGCCGTGGACGGGGTGCTCACGAGCCACGGCGGCCGTGCCTCACATGCCGCCCTGGTGGCACGCGGCATAGGCACGCCGGCGGTCACCGGCAGCCAGGACATGCTGATCGAGCTGGATCGCGGCATCGTGAGCTGGGGAGACACCCGGGTCCAAGCCGGAGACACGATCACGATCGACGGGCGTTCCGGCGACATCTACCGCGGGGGGCTACCGCTCATCCCGGCGGGGGCCACCACCGAACTCGCCACCCTCCTCGGCTGGGCCGACAAGGCCCGCCGGCTGGAGGTTTGGGCCAACGCCGATACGCCGGCGGATGCCGCCACGGCTCGCGCCGCCGGCGCCGAAGGTATCGGGCTCGCCCGCACCGAGTACATGTTCTCCGGCGACCGCTTGGGCGTCGTGCAGCGCATCTTGCTCACGACCGATCCCCGGGAGCGGGCAGACGCCCTCGAGCAGCTCGAGCGGCTCCAGGTAGGCGACTTCGAGCGGCTGCTGGAGGTGATGGACGGGCTCCCGGTAGTGGTGCGACTGCTCGATCCCCCGCTGCACGAGTTTCTGCCGGATCGCCTCGAGGTGGAGCACGAGCTCGCCGAGGCGCGGCGGAAGGGAGAACCGACCGAGGAGCTGGAGATCCTCGAAGCTGCCCTGGACAAGTGGGAGGAATCCAACCCGATGCTCGGGCTGCGCGGGGTGCGCCTTGCGGTGGTGATTCCGGCCGTCTACAAGGTGCAGGTGCTGGCGGCTCTGGAGGCGGTGCGACGCCGACTCGACGTCGGGGGCGATCCTCGCCTCGAACTTATGATCCCGCTCGTCGGGACCGTTGAGGAGCTCCATCTGATCCGGGACATGATCGAGGAGGAAGTCCATCACGCCGGGCGACTGCTGGAGGTCGCCATCGGCACCATGATCGAACTGCCCCGGGCCGCGCTGGTTGCGGGCGACATCGCCCTCGATTCGGACTTCTTCTCCTTTGGCACCAACGACCTCACGCAAACAGCACTGGGACTGAGCCGCGACGACGCCGAAGAGGCGTTCCTCGGCCAGTATCTGGACCGGGGCCTCTTCCGGCACAACCCGTTCGAGACGATCGATCGCCTCGGCGTCGGCCGGTTGATCCAGCTGGCAATAGCCGAGGGTCGCCAAGCCAACCCCGGTCTCATCGTCGGCGTGTGCGGCGAGCATGGCGCCGACCCGGATTCGATCGAGTTCTTCCACGACGCCGGCGTCGACTACGTGTCCTGCAGCCCACCCCGAATCCCCGTCGCCCGCCTGGCTGCGGCCCAAGCGGCGCTGCGAAGGGAGTAGGCGACTGCGTTCGTTGTGCTTAGAACGCGGTTATAGCGGCGTTCTAAGCACAACGAACGGCTAGAGATACTGCCCGCTGCCCTCGGTACGCGCGTCGAGCGCCACCCGGCGCCGCATCTCCTCGAGTTGGGCAGCAGCGGCGGCCTGCTGCGAGAAGATAGAAGCCTGGATGCCGTGGAACAGCCCCTCCAGCCAGCCGACGAGCTGGGCTTGCACGATGCGCAACTCCGACTCGGTCGCCTCAGCCCCTTCGAAGGGGACGAACATCTCCTCCAGCTCCTCAGCCAAGTCGTCGCTCAACGACTCCTTCAGCTGGCTCATCGAGGACGAGTAGATCTGAAGGAGGCGAGCCCGGCCGGCTTCGTCGAGGTGGGCCTGGCGGACCTCCTCGAGCATGGCCCGGGTCATGGAGGCGATGCGAAGCAGCCGGGCCGGCTCCGAGACGGCCGATCGTTCTCCGTCCTCACCCTCGTCGCCTTCGACAACCTGGGGCTGAAGAGCAGCCCGCGATTGGGGAGCCGCGGACTCGGGCAGTGCCTCGAGTCGCTCTTCCGGGTCGGCCGGTGTGGGGTCTTCGGTCTCCATGTCTCTGAGACTAGTGACCGCCGGGGCGTGCCGAGCCAACCGCAACCTCAGCCGGTTGTGACCCGGATCTTGTGGTACCCGGAGGCGCCGTCGGGACGGGGCGCTGTCCTCTCCTCCGTCTGGGGCTGCCCCGTGCCGTCGGTGGCGCGGACCTCGACCTCGTGCGACCCGGCACCGACATCAACGGTCGCCTGCCACTGAACCCAGGCCGTATGGTCGAGGGGCACGCTCACCTCGGCGCGCTTCCAGGGGCCGCCGTCAACTCGCACTTCGACCCCTTCGATCCCGTATTGCGGCGACCAGGCGACCCCGGCGACAACGAAGGACGGGGCAACGGTGCTGCCGGAACCCGGCGTGTCGATCCGGCTCTGGGTCTTGATCGGACCCTCCTTGGCCCAGCCCCGCGGGATCCAGTAGGCGTCGAATGCCTCCCAGGTGGTCAGCTCGATCTCCTGGAGCCACTTGGTGGCCGACACATAACCGTACAGCCCGGGAACGATCAGCCGGGCAGGGAACCCGTGGGCCGGGGGCAGCATCTCGCCGTTCATCCCGACGACGATGAGCGGCTCGCGCCCGTCGTAGGCGGCCTCCGTCGGGAAGCCGGCCGTCCAGCCGTCGACGGAGCGGGGAACTATCTGGCCGGCCGCCGGGTCGACGCCGGCCCGATCGAGCACCTCGGTGAGCTTGACGCCGGTCCACTTGGCATTGCCGACCAGATCGCCTCCAACCCGGTTCGAGACACAGGCGATGGTCACATAGCGTTCGTGGAGATCCATCGCCAGCAGGTCGTCCATTGACAGCGAGAGCTCACGGTCGACCTTGCCGGTGATCCCGAGGCGCCATGTTGCCGGGTCGGGCCGGGGCACTACGAGTGCCGTGTCGATGCGGTAGAAATCCTTGGTGGGGACGACGATGGGAGTGATGCCGGGAACATCGAGGCTGGCGGCCGCCCCGGGCGGCGCAACGGTGGTCGTCGACCTAGGCAGCGCCATCTTGTCGCGGACCGTTTCCGAGCGGGCGATGATCAATTGACGGCCAACGGCTCCGGCGCCCGCCGCCACCAACCCGGCTCCGGCCATGCCTCCAATGAGCTTGCGCCGATCGGGATCGGCGGGGGCGTGATCGAGCGGATCGGCACTGGTGAGCGCGGCCAGCAAGAAGTGCAAAACGAGCCAGCCGGCGCCGGCCGCCAGCGAGATGCCGACAATCGTCATCGGCAGATTGGCGTTCACCTGCCCGGCCGCGGCGGCGATTCCCAGCAAGGCGAACCCGCCAAATGCCGCCCGGCCCAGCCAGGGCCGCCGCAGGCCGGCGCGGCCGATCAGGGCTCCGATGATCACGCCGACGACGGCAGTTCCGATCGCCAGGGCTCCCTTGTCGGCGGTGCCGAACACGTTGATGGCGAAGTCCTTGACGAAGCTGGGGGCGCCGTCGACGATGAAGCTGCCTACCGCCGAGACTGCGGATGGAATGCCCTCGAACAAGCCCGCCAGCAGCTCGGTCAGCCCCAGAGCGAGCCCGGCGGCTACGGCTCCGGCCAGGGCGGCCGCTCCAATGGGCGCCGGAAGGCGCAGAGGCGGCCGGTCCGTGCCGGTTGTTGTTTCTTCAGTCATACTGTGTCCAGGGGTAGCCGTACATATGTACCATCTGCAACGCCACAAACCACCGATTCCTCGCTTACGAATCTGTGAACACTCAGCCGGGCGCCGCCGGGAACCGTCTTGGCGGCGGCTAGCGTCATAGCTGGATGAGACGCTCAACACCCTTGGCAATCGCACTTGTGCTCGTTCTCGCCGCGTGCGGGGATGTGGGGCCGGCGACCGACGAGGGCGCGACCACCGAGCCGGTATCTCCGGCCGCGTCATCCGACGCACCGCCTGCCGACACGACACCGGACGCGTCATCACCGGATACCACGTCGCCGGACGCAACGTCACCGGACCCGACCTCGCCCGGCTCGGCGACGTCCGGCGTCCCCACGCCATCCGACGACCCGGCCGGCAGCCGGCCGCCACCCAGTACCCTGCCCGAGAAAGTGCCGCCGGTGGAGACCACATTGCCCCAGGGACCCGTCAGCACCGCTGAGGTGCCCCCCGAGCTCATGAACATGATCCTGGCCGACGCCGCCGGGCGCTCCGGCGTTCCGGCAGACGATCTGGTACCGCTTCGGGCCGACGAAATCGTCTGGAACGACGGCAGCCTCGGATGTCCCCGGCCCGGCGAGACCTATACGCAGGCCTTGGTGAACGGCTACTGGGTCATCCTGCGCGCCGGGGAGGAGACACTCGATTACCGAGCGGCCGCCACCGGCTACTTCGTGTTCTGCGAGAACGCCTTTCCCGGTTCCGCCGGCAACCCCACCGGCTGATCAGCCGGCCCAACCTGCGCCCCATGAGGAATGGGGCCCCGGAGGGCCCCACTGCTATTCGATTTCGGATCAGGTGCTACGGGAGCAGCACTGCATCGATGACGTGGATGACGCCGTTGCTGGCGA
>CAMYJM010000236.1 GCA_947258635.1 uncultured Acidimicrobiaceae bacterium | reverse complement strand
GATGTTGTCCCGTATCGCCACTTCTCGGTGGCCGCCGACGTGGCCGCCCCTTTCGTTGACGCCGACTTCGACGCCGGCACCGAGTTCAGCAACCACGCCATTCTCACCGGAAACGCGTTTGATGACACAGGAGTCACGCTGATGCACGTCGCCATCCGTGACCGTGTCACCAAACAGTGGCTGCAAAGTGACAAAGTGTCGTGGGGTTCTTCGTATTTCCCCTTCGTACCCGCCATGGCAGGCGGAGGCACTCCCGACGTGGCCTGGTCACTCGAGCTCGATCTCCCCGAAGGGATCTACTCGCTCTCGGTGAGGGCTTGGGACGAGGCAGGAAACTGGGGTGAAGTCAGTCCCTGGCGCGCCTTTTCGGTCGTGCCGGTGGACGCTCCCAATTGGAGGATCCTCGTTCTGGTGTACGAGACCACCGATTTCGAATTCACTGACAACGGCGTCGACAAGCACTTTGTAGCAACGATGACGGCCGATGAGCTGGCTCGAGCCGAGGCGGTGTCGCGGGCCTTCTTCGAGACCGATGTGCCGGCGCTGTCAAGCGGACTGCAAACCCCTCAGGTTACGGTCCGCTACCCAACGCGAGCCCTCGACAACTTGGAGAGATACTGCGGGTACTGGCCGGCGCCGCTGGCCGTGGAGCCCGACGCCGATCCGGCGTTCGATTCGGTGGTTGTCATCTGGGACGGCAGCGGGGTGGACGTAATCTCGGGCCATTCACTCACGATTGCCGGTTGCCGTGGGATCGCCGGTTATCGCGGCACTATGCCGACTCACCTTGCGATACCTGTCAGATGGGTGCTCACCAACGATCGCAACGTGTTCAAGCACGAGTGGGGACATTCGATCCTCTTCTATCACCAAGCAGCAGGCACTACTCCTCATCCTCCAGTCAACAACCACATGGGCGGCAGCCTCGTCTACGTTCACTGTGGAACCGGGGAGGCGTACGTCTGGCAGGACGAAACGGTTACCAATCCGATCCCAAACTCGCTGTACAACAACGAGAGCGGGTTCACTCACGACTACTACTCAGGGACAACCGCCCTGCCGGACAACGGGAACCACTGTCTCGGCATCACACCTCGAGCCTGGGCCATGGGGGGGCCTGTGGCGAAGCCTTAGCGCCCGGGAGGGTCCCGGTGCCGGCACATAGGAGACCGTTGAACCTAGCCTGGCGGGGTGCAAGGCGACCCCGGCTTCTTTGGCCCCGACAGCGTCACGTGGCAGGTGAACCGGGAGTTCACGGTGCTGTTCGGCGGAGCGCGGGCGCTGCTGATGCATGCGGCCCATCCGCTCGTGTCGGCCGGCGCCAGGCAGACGGCGATGTACCAGCGCGATCCGTGGGCCCGTTTGATCCGGACGCTGTCGCTGCAGAATGCGGTTACGTTCGGAACCCGAGCCGAAGCGCAGCAGGCTGCCGATCGCATCAACAAGCTCCACCGGATCGTCAAGGGCGACGACGAGGTCACGGGTGACTACTACGACGCCTTGGCGCCCGACCTGCTGCTGTGGGTTCACGCTTGTCTCGAGGTTTCGAGCGTCTGGTTTTTCAACCGCACCGTCCGCCCCCTTCAACCGGACGAGCTCGAGCGATATCACCAGGAGTCACTGATCGCCGCCGAGCTGGTGCTCCTCGAACGCGAGCAGGTGCCGCCCACCTACGGCGACCTCGAGGACTATGTGGAAGGGGTCCTGAACGGCGGTGCCCTGGTCAGGACCGACGTGTCCGACAATGTGGCCGAGCTCATTCGCAGCGGCCCGGTACCGGCTGCGCTCAAGCCGCTGTGGCAGTTCATCTCGTTTGCCGCGTTTGGCACGCTGCCGAGGCAGCTGCATGAGATGTACGAGGTGGAGTGGTCACCGGCCAAGCAGCGCTTGCTCGACTTCAATCTGCGGCTCTTGAACGAAGTGCGCCCCTGGCTGCCGCAGCGGTTCCGTTGGATCGGGCCGGCGCGCTGGGCGGCCGCAAGGCTTGGTGGTATTTCTAGCTAATTAGCTCTGGACATAAGTAGCTAATTAGCTAATATACTAAGAATGTCCACCGAAGAGAACGTCTTCAAGGCGCTCGCCAGCCCGGTTCGCCGGGAGATTCTGTTCCACCTGCGGCGCGGCGAGTTGTCTGCCGGCGATATCGCGGCCAAGTTCGATATCGCCGCACCCACTATCTCGCGTCACCTCGGCGTGCTCAAGGGCGCCGACCTCGTGGCCGAGCGGCGCGACGGCAATCGCATCCTCTACGCGGCCGCCCAGGATCAGATCGCGGCCACTCTCACAGACTTCCTCGGGGCGGTGTGCCCCACTCAGCAGGTACAGAGACGCAAGACCACACGAAAGGAGCGGCGATGAAGATCGCAGTCACCGGAGGCACGGGGTTCGTCGGACGCCACGTGGTGCGTTTGTTGGCCGATGAAGGTCACACCGTGGTCGTCATCGCCCGCGGGGTCGATCCCAACCCGGCTTTGTCGGCGGGTAACGTCACGTGGGTGCGGGGCTCGGTGACCGACCGCAAGCTGGTCGACAGCACCCTGTCGGGCTGCGACGCCGTCGCCCACCTGGCCGGAGTCAATCTCGAGCGGCCCGGTCAGTCGTTTGAAGCGGTCCACGTGCGGGGCACCGAGAACATCGTCGCGGCTGCTCAGGCCAACGACGTGCCGAAGGTCGTGTTGCTCAGCTTCCTGCGCGCCCGTCCGGGAACGTCTTCGCCCTACCACGAGTCCAAATGGCAAGCGGAGCAGATCGTGCGCAACTCGGGACTCGACTTCACGATCTTCAAGAGCGGAGTCATCTACGGCCGGGGCGACCACATGCTCGATCACCTGAGCAAGGTCCTCCACTCGCTCCCCGTCTTCCCTCTGGTGGGCTTCACCGACCGCGGGGTTCGCCCGGTAGCGGTGGCCGACGCCGCCTGGGCGATAGCGGCCGCGCTCGTGGGCAATCGACTATCGGGCCAGACCGTGGCGCTGCTCGGCCCCGACGAGATGCCGTTGGGTGAGGCAGTCCGCAGAGTGGCGGCAGTGACCGGGCACCGGGCCCGGACCTTCCGGGCGCCGGTGGCGTTCCACCGGGCTCATGCCTTTGTCCTCGAGAAACTGATGCAGATCCCGCCGGCATCGCGGGCTCAGGTGCGGATGCTCTCGGAGGGGATCGTGGAGCCGTGGGGTGACGTGACGCAGCTCCCCCCGGAGCTGGCTCCCGTGACTAGTTTCACGGACGAGTCGATCTCCGCCGGTCTGCCGCCGCGGGGCGGGTTCGCTCGCGCCGACTTGACGCTCTGCTCGACAGCCCGCTAGATCCGCGTATCCTGCGAGCGCACGCGCGACGAGGAGTCATCGATGGGTCACATGGTCGAGTTCGCCTCAAACGGGAAAGACGCCATCGGCTACCTGGCCAATTCGCTTTCAGGTTCGGGGCCCGGCGTGATCGTGATCCAGGAGTGGTGGGGGCTGGTGCCACACATCAAGGATGTGTGCGATCGCCTGGCTGCCGAAGGGTTCACCGCCCTGGCACCCGACTTGTACCACGGCGCCGCGACCGCCGAGCCGGATGACGCCGGCAAGCTCATGATGAACCTGGATCTGCCCGGCGCCGCGCTCGATATGAGCGGCGCCGTGGACTTCCTACTCGCCGACGACGCGTGCGATACCGAGACGGTGGGAGCGCTGGGCTTCTGTATGGGGGGTGGCATGGTGCTGTGGCTGTCGACGATCAGGCCGGAGGTTGCGGCCTGCGTGCCCTTCTACGGAGTGATTCCGTGGGACGCCGTCCAGCCCGACTACACGGCTTCGAACGCCGCGTACCTGGGGCACTATGCCGAGTTGGACAATCCCGAAAACAATGAGATCGCCCGCCAAACCGAGGCCCGACTGAACGAGCTGGGCAAGTCGGCGCACTTCCACTTCTATCCGGCGACCCATCACGCTTTCTTCAACGATGAGCGGCCCGAGATATACGACGCGGCGGCCGCCGATCTGGCCTGGCAACGCACGCTCGAATTCCTGCGCGACGAGTTGCGCTGAATCCCCTTGGAGGCGATATGACTGACGAGAAGGTCCTGTTCGATGTTGTCGACGGTGTCGGCGCCGTCACGTTCAACCGGCCCGACCAGGCCAACGCCATGGATCTCGACGTCATGCAGCGCCTGATGCACATCTCGATCGAATGCGACGAGAACCCCGAGATCAGGGCCGTGGTCATCACCGGCACCGGAGCCTTCTTCTCGGCGGGGGGCGACCTGGCTTCGTTTCAGGCCGCCGGCGAGAAGGCGGGCGCCCTGATCCTCGAGATGACGACCCACTACCACGCCGCCATCTCCCGCTTCTCCCGGATGAACGCTCCGGTGATCGCGGCCGTCAATGGCACGGCGGCGGGCGCCGGCTTCAGCCTCGTCGCTGCCTGCGACCTGGCGATTGCCGCCGAGTCCTCCCGGTATACCTCGGCCTATACCGCGGCGGCGTTGTCGCCGGACGGATCCTGCACCTACTTCGTGCCTCGCCTGGTCGGGACCCGCCGAGCCATGGAGCTGATGCTGACGAACCGCCGCCTCAGCGCGGCCGAAGCGCTCGAATGGGGCTTGGTCAACAAGGTTGTACCCGACGCCGATCTCATAGACGAGGCGATGGATTTGGCCCGGCAGCTGGCGAAGGGACCAAGTGTGGCATTCGGGCAGGTGAAGGCCCTGCTGCACAACAGTTTCACCGGAACGCTCGAAACCCAGATGGAGCTCGAATCGAGGGGGATCGCCGCCATGACGCACACCCACGACGGCGTCGAGGGTGTCGCCGCCTTCAGTGAGAAGCGGCCCCCGCGGTACGAAGGGCGTTAGCCACGCCGTAGAATCGGTTCGGATGTACCAGCCGACCAACAACGTTCGGATCGTCACTGCAACGTCGCTCTTCGACGGTCATGACGCTTCGATCAACATCATGCGGCGGATCATGCAGGCCTCGGGCGCCGAGGTGATTCACCTTGGCCACAACCGGAGTGCTCTCGAGATCGCTACGGCGGCAATAGAAGAGGACGCCCAGGCC
>CAMYJM010000235.1 GCA_947258635.1 uncultured Acidimicrobiaceae bacterium | reverse complement strand
GATCGAGCGCGCCGATCTGGCGGAGGATCTCTCTCGAGATTCTCGCCCGTTCCTCCCAATCTGCCCGGTCCGGCCGGCGGCGCCCCACCTCGGTTCCTCCCCGCTGAGCCTTGGCTCTAGTTTCGAGTCATCTCCGGCCGCGCGTAAGAACGAATCCCGATAGTGCCGGGGTGACTAGTCACCCCGGCACTGCGCGGACCAGCCGCGACACGGTGCTGTCTCGCCGGCGTGACGGACCCCTCTATCAGTCGGATCGGCGGCGTGATGCCCGATGGCGGCGGGAGTCCAGCGGGTGGGATGCACTGCGGCCGCCGCCGGCGCTGAGCGGCCGCATCGCTGCGATCTCGATGACGTCGACCGGCTGATCGAAGTACAGAGCGCCGGCGGCCGCCAGCTCGGCCTCGGCGCGGTGCCGTACGGAGGCCGGGCAGGCGGCGAAGAGGTGGTAGCGGATCGACGGCACCGGCTCATCGGCAGTTTGCCAGACACCGATGATCCGACCGTGGTGGATCAGGGTCGCCGTGGAGTTGCCGCCGCCGTCGTAGACGAAATCGTGGCGTCCGGGGTCGAGCAACCGGGCCCGGTCCCGGTAGCCCTGAACGTAGGGATCGAGCAGCGGGAGGGCGCTCACCTCCGACTCCGTCTCTTCGGCAGGTGCGCCGGTGGCGGCCCGGTACAGCGGACCCGGCCACCCCGCAACGGCCACCTCCTCGATTCGGGTGCTCAGAGTCGCCAGCGCCGTTCGACATCGTGCTTTGGTGATGCCCGTCCACCACGACATGTCGGTGACGGTCACCGGCCCGTAGGAGCCGATGTAGCGGTAGATCAGCTCGGCAACCGCGGCCGCCTCGTCCCAGCGTTCCGGATCCACGTCGGGCAGCACGTCCTGCCAGCGATGGTAGGCCCGGATGCTCGATCGCCAACTCCGCGGCGGTGCCCCGCCCGCCAGCCGCCCGGTATCGCACATCCGGCCGACGACTCCGGGCAGGTCGACGTCCGAGGGAACATCGAGGATCCGGCGCAGGTCGCGCACCGTGCGCGGCCCGTCGGCCAGGGCGCCTTCCACCGCAACGGCCAGATCGTCGAATTGGCGTTGCGAGAATCCGGAATCGCGCAACCAGCGGGCCGCGAACGGCTCGGCAATGTGCCGGGTGGCCGCCGCAGCAATCTCCAGGAGGTCTTGCGGGAAGATGAACATGGTCAGCCGCATGGCGCGGAAGCGCGCCAACTGCCAGGAATCCCACATCAGCGTATCGAGGTCGGACCGGTTGAACCCGCGGCAGCGGGCCCGAACCGACAAATACGGGGTGCTCTGACTGGTGTTGTGCAGGCCCACCAGCTCGGTGGCGATCGTGGCGATCGACGAGCTGGGTCGCGCCAGCGAGTGGTGATGGATTGCGGTGGCCAGCGCCTCGGCGGGGGTGAGGGTCTTCACGACGCTGCCGGCGCCGCCGGTGGCACGCCCGCCGGCGACCGGCGGGCATCAATCACGAACCGGACGACGCCGACTCTCCCGACGAACCGCCCGAGGATGCACCTCCCGAAGAGACAGAGCTCGACGCTCCGCCATCGTCAGATGTGCCGTACACGGAAGGCTGCTTCCTGCTGAGCTTGGTGTGTTTCGGGCAGGAGGCGACGGTTCCCTCGCGCCACTTCCCGTTGCAGTAATGACTCGTGGCCATCAACGTGCTCCTCTCAAAGAAGTCAGTCTACCGGTTGAGCACGCCGTTCAATCCTCGGGCAACCACCGATCGGAAGGCGCCGGAGAAGCCGTGATGCCCGGCCCGGTCGTTCTCCCAGTGCCACTCCAGAATCGAAAGGCGGCGGGCTAGCCGCGGGTGTTGTGGCGAGGCGGGCCCGTAGTGGCGCGGACGACCAGCTTCGGCGGAACCACCTCGTGGCGGCCAGTCTTGCGGTCATCGTCGAGCCTCTCGAGCACGAGGCGTACTGCGGTGCGCCCGAGGTCGGCGCGCGGCTGGCCGATCGTTGTCAGCGCGATCCTGGGCAGGGCGGCGAGTCCGAGGTTGTCGTAACCGACGAGAGATACATCACCTGGAATATCGAGACCGGCGGAGTCGATTACTTCCATCGCCCCCAGCGCGGCAAAGTCATTGGGGGCAAATACCGCCGTGGGGAGGTCGCCGCTCTCCAGGATCTCGGTCATCGCCCGGGCGCCGCCGCGTTCGGTGAAGTTGGCCTTGACCGATCGGATCTGGTCTTCGAGGCCATGACGGCGCATTGCCTTCTTGTAGCCGCTCTGGCGGCGTGGGGCTCCGGCTGCCTTACCGGCGTTGATGTGGACGATTCTCTCGTGGCCGAGGGCGACGAGATGGTCGACCGCCGCTCGGGCACCGGCCGAGTCATCAACGCCGACCGAGTCGACCACTTTGGATGTGGTGTGACGTCCCAGCAGCGTGACCGGCAGCGAAGCGGCGACCTTCTCGATCTTGGTGACCTTCATCATGGAGCCCAGCATGATGAGGCCGTCGACTCGCAGTTCGAGCATCATCTCGACGGCGGCGCGCTCCCGTTTGGCATCGAGAAACCCGGAGGAGAGCAACGCTCGGTAGCCTCGCACGGTGGCGGCCTCCTCGATGCCGTCGGCAACGTCGGCGAAGAACGGGTTGTGGAGATCGGACAGCACTACGCCGATGACCCGCGTGCGACGCTGTACCAGACTCCTGGCGACGGCATTGGGCCGATATCCGAGCTCGGCGGCCGCCTCGAGCACGGCCTGCCGGCTGGCATCGCTGACCCGGTCGGGCTCTCGCATCACCAGAGAAACCAGAGATTTGGAGACACCGGCTCGTTCGGCCACGTCATGGATTGTGGGCTGTTTCAAAGCGAGCCTCCCTGCCCGAATAGCATAGTGCGAAAGCTATTGGAACGTTCCATCCGGATCTGTAGGCTATCGGAAGGAGGTGCGGCAAACGTGACTCGAACGCAGGTGCGCTGGGGCATCCTTGGAACCGGCCTGATTGCCCAGAACCACGTGATCCCGGCACTACTCGGCGCGGCGCGCTGCGAGCTGGTAGCGATCGGGTCTCGTTCCGAGGCCTCCGCGGCGGCCGTTGCGAGCAAGTTCGGAATTCCACGCGCCCACGGCTCGTACGCAGAGCTGCTCGCCGATCCCGATGTGGACGCGGTGTACTTGCCGCTGCCAAATGACCTTCATGGAATCTGGACCAAGCGCGCCGCCGATGCCGGCAAGCACATTCTGTGTGAGAAGCCGATCACATTGACCTCAGCCGAAGCGATCGACATGGCTGCCCACTGCGCAGATCGCAACGTCCTCGCCATGGAGGCGTTCATGTACCGATTTCACCCTGCCTGGAAGGTGGCGCAGGACCGTATCGCCGCCGGCGCGATTGGTCGAATCATCGACGTCGGGGTGTGGTTTGCCTTCCGTTCGACTCGGGCAGGCGACTACCGGCTGAGTTTCGAGTCCGGGGGCGGCGCCCTCTACGACGTCGGCTGCTACGCCGTGAACGTCAGTCGGATGCTGCTCGGGGACGAGCCGGCGCAGGTGCACGGCGCGGCGCGTCTCGATCCCGATTCCGGCGTCGATCTGACCTTCAGCGGCATCCTCGATTACGGCGCCGCTTTCGCTACTTTCACCTGCTCGATGGAGCAGGAGCCGCAGCACAGCGTCGTCATCCACGGGACTCGCGGCTGGCTGTCGGTTGCCGACCCCTTCAACTGCCCACCGGAAGTGGCCACGACGGTGACAATCGGGACCGGCGGCGACCACCATCCCATGGCTTCGACCATCGAGACGATCACCGTTCCCGCCGCCAACCAGTACGGGCTACAGGCGACCGCGCTGGCCGACGCGATCCTGAATAGAGGGCCGTCGCCGCTTCCGCTCGAAGACTCCGTCGCCAACATGAAGCTGCTCGAGAGACTGTTCACGGCAGCCGGCATCGAGCCACCACAGCCAAGGAGTGAATCCTGATGACCGAGCAGCTACGAGTCGGGGTGATCGGCACCGGGGGAATGGGCGGGCGCCACGCCCGCAACATCGACGCCCAAACGCCCGGTGCCCGGCTCACCGCAGTGATGGACATCGACGCCGACCGCGCCGCCGAGGTCGCCGAGCCGGCAGGTGCAGCCGTCTTCACCGACGGGCACGACCTCATCGGAGCAGGTTCCGTCGACGCCGTCATCATCGCCAGCCCGGACGCCACCCATGCCGAGCTGGCGGCCGCCTGCCTCGACGCGGGCAAACCTGCACTCGTCGAGAAGCCGCTGGCAACCGACCTCACCGGCGCCGCCGGCGTCGTGGAGGCTGAGGCGAAGCGGGGGCGGAGACTGCTCCAAGTGGGTCTGATGCGCCACTACGACCCGCAACATGTCGCCGTCAAGGAAGCAGTCGATCGGGGCGATATCGGCCGGCCGCTCATGTTCCGCGGCTGGCATCGCAACCCGCCGGAAGCCCGGCCGCCAACATCGGAGGAAGTGCTGGTCAACGCCGCAGTCCACGACATCTACTCCGCCAGATGGCTGCTCGGCGATGAGGTGTCGGAAGTGTTCGTCCGCGGCACGACGATCAATCCGGAGCGGACCGACCAGTGGGACCTCCAGCTCATGACCTTGACCATGGCGGGAGGCGCAATTGCGACGGTGGAAGTGAACAAGGACTCGGGCTTCGGGTACGAGGTCGGCGTCGAGATGAGCGGATCTCGCGGAATGGTGAGCACGGCACCGCATCACACTCCGGTCATCCGTCGGGAGGGCCAGATGCGACAAAGCGTTGAACCCGATTGGCTGGAGCGGTTCGCCACCGCCTATGTGATCGAGGTGCAGGCGTGGGTCGCATCCGTGCTGCACGATCGCCCGGAGGGGCCTACCGCGTGGGATGGGTACCTGACGCTGGCGGCAGCGCTCGCCGGGGCGATGTCAATCGAAACCGGGGTGCCGGTGCCGGTGGAGACTCCGGACCGTCCGCCGATATACGGCTAGGAGCCTGCTGAGCAATCCAATTGCGGCGTCTCTGCGGCTCTCATCGCCCCTGCCTTCGCCCGACGACCTCGAAGTATCTACTGATACTCCTTCGC
>CAMYJM010000234.1 GCA_947258635.1 uncultured Acidimicrobiaceae bacterium | reverse complement strand
ACCTCCAGCACGTCGCGCTTCAATTGCCGTTTCAGGCTTTCGGGGGTTCCGGAGGCGACGACCCGCCCGTGGTCGATGATGAGAATGTCGTCGGCGAGGCGGTCGGCCTCTTCGAGATACTGGGTCGTCAGTACGATCGCCGTTCCCTGGGTGGCGAGCATGGCGATGGCGTTCCACAGTTCGGCTCGACTGCGTGGGTCGAGGCCCGTGGTCGGCTCGTCGAGGAACAGGGCGGGAGGATCGGCTATCAGGGCCGCCACGACATCCAGCCGGCGGCGCTCACCCCCCGAGTAGGTCCCTGCCGGACGATCGGCGAATGGGCCCATGTCGAACTGGTCGATGAGGCCGGCGACCCGCCGGCTTCGTTCGCGGCGCGGGATCTTGTACAACCGACCGAAGAGCTCCAGGTTCTCTCGAGCAGTGAGCTTCTCGTCGACGGCAGCCGATTGGCCCGCCAGACCAATCAGTTGGCGTACCTCGTCGGGTCGGGCGGAGACATCGAACCCGCTGATGGCGGCGGATCCTCTGTCGATCGTGGTCAGCGTGGTCATCATCTTGATCGCGGTTGTCTTCCCGGCGCCGTTGGGCCCGAGCAGACCGACCACCTGTCCGGCACGGACCGAGAAGCTCAGCTCCTGCAGGGCCCGGACGTCACCGTATGACTTGGTGAGGCTCCGAGCCTCGATGACAACGGCCGGTGAATCTGACGTGCTCGAACCTGTCGCGATCACTCTTCCATCCTGTTTGACACTGTGTCCAGCGTAGTAGACATATTGTCAAGTTAGCAATCGACTCTCCCAAGCCGCTGAGATCGCCCAGAATGAGCCAGTTATCCACAGGGTTGTTGACAAGTTCGGTCGCGCCCCCTTTACTTCCATGCTGGTAGTTCGACGGTCGGAATTACGTAGGTGTAAGCTAGGGACGAATCGGAGGGGTTGTGAGCGAGAAGAGCGAAAAGCCGGGAGACGTGGTCGCGGGCTATCGCGCCCCTCAGGTGTGCGGCCTGGTCGACATCACCTATCGCCAGTTGGACTACTGGGCGCGGACCGGGCTCATCAAGCCGTCGGTGCAGGCGGCCGCCGGGTCCGGGTCGCAGCGCCTCTACAGCTTCAGCGATCTCGTCCAGCTCAAGGTCGTCAAACGGCTTCTCGACGCCGGCATGAGCCTCAAGCGGATCCGCACCGCCGTTGAGATCCTGCGCGAGCAACTCCAGAGCAACAACCCGCTGAGTGACGTCACGCTGCTCTCGGACGGTGCCACGATCTACGCGGCCCACAGCCCGGACGAAGTCGTCGACGTGTTCAAGCGCGGCCAGGGCGTCTTCGGGATCGCCGTCGGCCCGGTCGAAGAAGAACTGGTAGGAGAACTGCACGTCCTCGAGCCGGAAGTGATTCACCTCGATACTGCCCGCCGAGCGGAGGCGACAGCCAACTGAGCGAGCTACTCGACTTCGAAGGTCCCGCCGATCGCGTCGTTTTCGCTCACGACAGCGAGCGGCAGTTCGCCCGGCTCTTGGATTTCTACGAGGTGCCGTGGGAGTACGAGCCGCGCGAGTTTGCCGTCGAGTGGGACGAGGATGGCCTCCCCGTCAAGTTCTTCAGACCGGATTTCTATCTGCCGGATGAGGACCAGTTCATCGAGATCACCACGATGAACCAGAAGCTGGTCACGAAGAAGAACCGCAAGATCCGCCGGTTGCGCGAGCTGTATCCGGACATCAGCTGCAAGATCTTCTATCAGCGGGACTACATGAGCCTGCTCGTGAAGTATGGCCTCGTGGACGCGATCGACGACTCGGAATTGATGGCGCCGAGTCGAATCCCGGGACCGCCGCAACTCGTCGACCTGGGCCTCGACGACGATCAGCAAGTCGCCGGCTGACCGGGATGCCGCCCCGCCGTTAGGCTCGCGTCTGAAGCTATCCGTCGAACGAGGATGCGATGCCGACAACGCCCATCAGAGCCAATCATGAGGCGCGAGGAGCGCGCTTCACCGACTTCGGTGGTTGGGACATGCCGCTCCAATATGAGGGTGTCATCGCCGAGCACACTGCAGTGCGCTTCGGTGTCGGGATCTTCGATGTGACCCACCTGGGCCGCTTCGAGGTCTCCGGGCCGGGCGGGCTCGAGCTGCTGCAGCAGATGCTCTGCAACGACATCGGGAAGGTCGAGCCGGGCCGGGCGCAGTACACGATGGCCTTGACGGACGATGGCGGAGTCGAGGACGACATCATCGTCTGGTGGATAGACACCGACCGCTTCTGGGTGATGCCCAACGGCGTCAACTTCTCCGAGATGATGGACCGCTTCGCGCAGCACGCCGCGCCCGGGATCGTGCTGCGTCCGCTGCGGGAGCACACGGTCGTGCTGGCCGTGCAGGGGCCGGCGGCTCCGGCCATGATCGAATCCGTTTTGGGCAGTGCTCCCGGCCGCTTCCGCGTCGCCCGCGGCAGCTGGGGCGCAGACTGGTTTGTTGCCGCCGGCACCGGCTACACCGGCGAGAGCGGCGGCGAGATCTGTGTCGCCGAATCGGATGGCGCCGCCCTGTGGGACGCCTTCATCGCCGCCGGTGCGATTCCCTGCGGGCTCGGGGCCCGTGACACTTTGCGGCTGGAGATGGGGTACCCCCTGTGGGGCCAGGATCTCGACGAGTCCACTTCGCCGTTGGAGGCCGGCCTCGAGTGGGTTGTCGATTGGGACCACGAGTTCGTCGGCCGAGCTGCGCTGGCCGATCAGCGGGCGGGCGGCCTGAGCAAGCAGCTGATCGGGCTCACCGTGGCAGGGCGCCGTCCGCCGCGACCCGGCTACGAGATGCGGGCCGGAGCGTCCATCGGCTCGATCTCGTCGGGCAACTTCAGCCCGGTGCTCGGTCACGGGATCGCCATGGGCTACATGTCGCCTCCGGTTGCTGCCGGTGTCGACCTCGAGGTGTCGATGCGCGGCACGTGGACCGCGGCAACCATCGTCACCCCGCCGTTCGTGAAGAGATGACTTCCGGCCCGCTCTACGGTGTCGACGTCGGCGGCACCTGCATCAAAGGAGCCCTCGTCGATCCGGCGACCGGCCACCTGACGACGAAGCGGCATCGAATCCCGACGCCACAACCCTCGACGCCCGAGGCCGTGGCGCACACAGTCGAAGAAATCGTCCGCCATTTCTCCTGGAGAGGCCCCATCGGGGTGACCGTCCCCGGAGTGGTGCGGGAGGGTGTGGTGTCCACCGCGGCCAACATCGATGACGCCTGGATCGGAACCGACGCCGCCCAGCTCCTGACGTCGGTAACCGGCTGCCCGGCTCGGGTTCTCAACGATGCGGACGCCGCCGGGATCGCCGAGATGGTGTACGGTGCCGGCGCCGGAAGGTCCGGGTTGGTCGTCATGTTGACGTTCGGCACCGGTATCGGGAGTGCCGTGTTCTACAAAGGCGAGCTGATCCCGAACACCGAACTGGGCCACCTCGAGTTCCATGGAATGGCGGCGGAACGGTACGCAGCCGCCCGCAATGTCGAGCGAGACGACATGGACCTGACCGTCTGGTCGCGCCGGGTCGGCGAGTATCTTCGCTACCTCGAGCGGGTCCTCACACCGGATTTGTTCCTATTCGGCGGCGGCATCTCGAAACGGTTCAGCCAGTTCTCGCGAGTTCTCGACGTGGCAACGCCGGTGCTGGCCGCCGAGTTGCGCAACAATGCCGGGATTGTGGGGGCCGCTCTCGCCGGCGGGGATACCGAGCCGGCCCGCGGCCACCGTACAGGACCGAAGGAGACCGGGTGAGCACAACAGGCAGACACACTATGACCGACGGCACCGCACTGTTCACCCGAGCGTGGCCCAATGAGGATCCGATCGCGACGGTGATGCTGGTTCACGGGGTCTCCGAGCACATCGGCCGCTGGCACCACGTGGCCGAGTTCCTGGTTGACGAAGGCTTCGAGGTGTTCGGCTTCGACCAACGGGCGCACGGCGAGTCCGGCGACGGGATCCTCGACATCGAGGACTTCTCCCTATTCGTAGACGACGTCGCCGACATGATCAGGGCGGTCCGCACCGAGGGGCGCCCCCTCATTGTGTATGGACACTCGATGGGCGGGTTGGTGTCCGTCCTCTACGCCGAGTCGGCGCACCCCCAGCCGGATCTGATGGTGCTCTCGGCGCCGGCGCTGATCGCCGCAGTACCGGCCCCGCTGCGGCTGGCGGCCAATGTGCTCGGTCGGTTCGCACCGAAGCTGGCAATGGCCAGCGCGGTCGAGAAGGCGCACCTATCGCGAGATCCCGAAGTCGGCGAAGCGTATGTGAACGACCCGTTGGTATACCTCAAAGGGACCACCCGGTTCGGCCGCTTGTTATTCGCTTCGATGGATCGGGCGCGCGACGCCATCGCCCGCATCAAGACCCCGATCCTGGTGGTTCACGGCGCCGAAGACGAGCTGGTGCCGCCGCGGGCCTCGGCGATACTGGCCGGCCTGGCTTCTGTCGAGCGCCGGGTGTTTCCCGGGCTGCGCCACGAGATGCACAACGAGCCGGAGTCCACCGAGGTCCTCGGCTTCATCTCCCGCTGGATCAAAGACCACCTCAGGTGATCGCCGCGTATGCCGGCACCACGACGTCGTCGATCAGGTGCTGGCGGCGCTGCCAATCGCCGAACCCGGCCTGGAGGGCCCGGATCGTGATAGCGGCGAGGTCCGGTGCCGCCAGGTTGTAGGTGGCGGCCGCCAGTGCTACCTCGCTCGACATCGACACCCGGCTCATCAGCCGGTTGTCCGTGTTGATCGAGACGTTGAATCCGGCGCGGTGCAGCATGCCGAACGGATGCGATGCCGCGCCCGGGGCGAGCCCCGTGTGGATGTTCGAGGTGATGCAGACCTCGAGTGGGATGCGCTGATCGCGAACCCGTGTCGCCAGCGAGCCGAGGGCGGTGATGTCACCGTCCTTGATCTCGCAGTCGTCGAGTATCCGCACCCCGTGACCCAACCGCTGGGCGCCGCCCCTGCCGAGGGCGGCGCCGATCGAGTCGGTCCCGGCGGCTTCGCCGGCGTGGAGTGAGATGCCCCTCGCGGGCCCGGCGCAGCGCCGGCAGGTGATCGTCCGGCGGAAAGCCGATCTCCCGACCGGCCAAATCGAAGCCGACGACGCCCTCGCCGACATAGCGGACGGCGGCAACAGCGACCTCGTCGGAATCGTGGTCCTGTCGTATCGCGCTCACCAGGAGACCGAACTCGAGGCCCGTCTCGGCCGCAGCCCGGCGGAGGCCGAGCAACGCCGCTTCGATGGCCGCCTCGCGGGTCAAGCCCTCTGCGGTGAGCAGGCTCGGCCCGAAGCGGAGTTCGGCGTACACCACACCGTCGCGATGATGGTCCACCCCGGCCTCATAGGCGACGCGCTCGATCGCCGCCGCCGTCTGCATGACCGCGACCGTGTGGACGAAAGACTCGAGGTAGGCAACTAGAGAGCCCGAGCCCCCCTGATACATCGCTGCTGCGAGCTGATCGGCGTCGGAGGAGGGGAGATCCGAATAGCCGGCGGCGGCGGCCAGCTCAATCATCGTTGCGACGCGGAGGCCGCCGTCGAGATGATCGTGAAGAACCGCCTTGGGCAGCTCGCGAGCCGCCTCGACTTCCATGGACCGAGTGTAATCGCCGGACGATGGTCCTTCGAAAGCGGTGAGTGCATCGGTACGCTGGACGGCGTGGAATCACCTGGCCCGGCCGCCCCGGTACCACCGCGACGTTTTCGACTCCTCCGCGACACCGGAGATGGGATGCCGCCGTGGATGGGCCGGCTGGTCCGCGACGTCGTCTTGCTCATTGTCCTCGGCTATGTCGGATTCAACTTGCTCAAGACGTTGCGCGGGTTCCTGGTTCTCCTGTTGATATCGGTGTTTTTAGCCATCGCCCTCGAGCCGGCCGTGGCCTTTTTGGCGAACCGCGGGTGGCGTCGCGGTTTGGCGACGGCGCTGATCTTCTTTCTCGTGTTCGTGGTCGGGGCGGTCTTCATCGCGTCGATGGTGCCGCTGGTGGTCGACCAGATTCGCAAGCTGATCGACCGGGCCCCCGGCTATCTCGATCAGCTCTCGGAGTTCCTGGCGAACTTCGGCATCGACTTCTCAGGCGAAGCGCTCAACACGGCCATCAATTCGGCGGACAATTCGCTGCAGTCGTTAGCCACGGACCTGGCGGGCAACGCCTTCGGTGTCGGCTCGGCGCTGCTTGGGACTATATTCCAGGGCCTGACGGTCCTCCTGTTCACTTTCTACCTCACCGCCGACGCCCCCAAGCTGCGCCGGACGCTGCTGTCCGTTCTCGACCAGGAGCGTCAGGAAGAAGTGCTGCGCATCATCGAGATCGCCATCGAGAAGACGGGTGGCTACTTCTACTCGCGGACCTTGCTCGCCGCCGTTGCCGCCTTCATCACCTGGTTGGCGTTGACGGCGATCGGGGTACCGTTCTCCACGCCACTGGCTATCTGGGTGGGGGTTCTATCTCAGTTCGTCCCCGTTTTCGGGACGTATCTCGGAGGCATCCTCCCGGTACTGATCGCGCTCCTCGAGGATCCCCGGATGGCGATCTGGGTTCTCGTGTTCATCATCGCGTACCAGCAGATAGAGAACTACGTCATCGGGCCCCGCATCACGGCCCGCACGATGTCGTTGCACCCTGCGGTTGCCTTCGGATCGGCGATCGTGGGCGGCACGTTGCTGGGTGCTGCCGGCACGTTGATGGCCCTTCCGGCGGCGGCGACCGGCCAGGCGTTCGTTTCGACCTACTTCCATCGCCACGAGTTGGTCGATACCAAGTTGTTTGCCGAGCGAGATCCGTCCCGTTTCCCGCCGCGCAACCCTGCGCCGGGGCGGCCGGGGCGCGCGGCCAAGACGGAGCCGCCGCAAAACGACCATAGCTAGCCATACGTACCAAACCTGCCGCATCGATACCTACGATGGGCCCATGGCGGAGTCACTGGCCGGGAAACTTCTTGTCGCCAACCCATTGATGGGCGACCCCAATTTCGCCCGGACGGTGGTGCTCGTCGTCGAGGACAACGAGGACGGCAGCATGGGGCTCGTTCTCAACCGCCCATCGCAGGAGCCGGTCGAGCATTACCTACCGATGTGGGCCGACACGGTGGCCCCGCCCGAGGTGATCTTCGTCGGCGGGCCGGTGATGACCGATGTGGCGATCGGTATCGGGGCGGGACCGTCCGTTCCCACCGATGACTTCTCTCCGGTCGTCGGAGACATCGCATTGATCGATGTGGCGTTCGGTCCGGACCAT
>CAMYJM010000233.1:5118-16326 GCA_947258635.1 uncultured Acidimicrobiaceae bacterium | reverse complement strand
GCTGGGACGAGACGTCGGCCAGCTGACGCTGCAACTCGGCAGCCTGGTCCGCCGCCTCAGCCGTTTGCGACGTCTGTGCCTCCAACTCGACGTTCCTGGCCTCGAGCTGGTCATGAAGCTCAGCCACCCGACCGGCCAGAACCTCGGACTCCTGCCTCAGATCGGCCGTAGCGGAATCAAACTCGGCGTTCCTCGCCGCGAGCCGCGACGACACCTCAGCCAGCTCACCCTCGAACCCGGCAACCCGCTCCGCCCCCTCAGCCGACTTCGTCGCCAGCTCGGCCTCCTTGGCCTCGAGGTTCGATGTGAGCTCGGCCACCTGGACCTTCATTTCATCGACCACCTCGGACCAAGCCGCCGAGTGCTTTCGGTCCTTGTCACGCGCCGTCTGAAGCTCGGCCATCTGGCCCTCGAGATCGGCGATCTGCGCCTGGAACGCTTCCGCGGCTGCGTTGTCGGCGGCGGCGGTCTGCTCGCGTACCGCGGCTTTCTCGCGCTCTGCTTCGGCGAGCATCCGCATTGCGTCTTCCCGGATGCGGGTGGCTTCGTCTTGGGCTCGCGCCCTCATCTCCTCGGCGGCTGCCTCGGCTGCCGCGACGATGTCACCGGCGCGGCCCTCGGCGACGCTCAGTTCGTTCTGCTGAGTGCTCAGCTCCGACAGAGATTGGCGAACCGCGGCCACCTCGGCCTCGAGCTGCTGTTTGGTCTCTTCTGCCTCTCTCGTGAACTCGGCTGCCAGCAGCGCCGCTTCCTCGCGAGCCTCGGTGAGAATCCGGGTGCGCTCGGCACCGGCATCGCCCGCCATCCCGTCGGAGTCGGCGGCGAGCTGCTCGGCAACTTGCCGAGCCTCCTCCCGCTGGGCTTCGACGGCTTCGAACGCTTCACGCAGCTCGAGCCGACGCTCCTCGACGGCAGCCTCGATGTCTGCCAGCTCGGCTCGGCGCTCCTCGGTGGCATCGTGGGCATGCATCAATTCCGTCCGGCGCTCTTCGACTGCGTTGTGCAGCTCCGTCAGCTCGTTGCGGCGTTGCTCGACCTGGTCGTGGACCGCACGGAGCTCACTCCCCATTCCTGCTAGCAGGGCGTCGTCGGAAATGTCTGCGAATCCGGTGGAGGCCATGGAATCCCGCGCCTCGGCGGACTCGAGGGCTTGCTGAGCCGCGGCGAACTTCGCCTCGGCATCCGCAAGCAGCTGCTCGGCCGTAGTCCGCAATAGCTGTGCCCGCGACTCGACGGCGGCGGCTTCGGCCTTGGCCGCCTCGACGATGGCGAAGGCGTCCTCGCCGCCGGCGGTCGCCTGGTTGGCTTCGGCGGCGGCAATTATCCCGGAGGCACGCTCGCGCGCCTCGCGGACGATTCGATCGGCCTGCGCCTGGGCCTCTGCCACAAGATCCGGGTCACCGGACCCGCCGGCGCCCTCGCTGGCGACTAACTGGCCTCGCATCGACGCAAGTTGCTGGTCCTTCTGCGCCATTTCGCGCTGCAGGGCGCTCACGTCGTCGGCGCTCGACCGGGCGGCCTCGCGCCTTGCCCTTTCGATTATGTCGGCGGCTTCCTCGCGCGCCGCCGCCAGCATGTCGTCGGGATCTGCATCACCGCTGAGTCGGACGGCGCGGGCCTTGATCGCCTCAGCTTCCTCGAGCGCCTCGGCTTCGATCTTCTCGGCACGGCGGCGTGCCTTGTCGAGGATCCTGTCTTTCGCGTCGAACACGGCAAACATGGCATCGTCGACAGACCCGTCGGCGTCCGCCTCCGATACCGACGCCCGCTCCTCGGCCTCGGCCAGCTGAGCCTTGGCCTTGCGCGACCAGGCCTCGAGGTCACGAAACGCGGTCTCCAGCTCCTGGAGATAGTCGCGAACCTCTCTCTTGTCATAGCCCTTGCGAGCGATCGAGAACCGTGCGGTGTCAATCGACTCTGGAAAACTGAAGGAATCTTTCACAGCAATGCTTATCGGCGGCGTGCACGGCCCGCTTGACGAACTTGCCGGAAGGCAATCCCGGCCGACCCGCACACATGGCCGCCGGGGCTAGATCGCTTCGACAATACCTTCATCGAGACCGGGAAACGAGCGGAGATAAGCCCTGCGCTCCGCGTGGAGCTTCTCCACAGCCGCTTGGTATTCATCGAGGCGGCCCTGCCGCTCGTAGAGGCGTCGCGGCTGGAGTAATTCGTCATCGGGGAAGCCTGGAAGCGAGCTCGCCACTTCGTAGCCGAAGTCCGGGTCGGGCTCCCACTCGATGATGCCCGAGACGATACCGGTGATGATCGCCGAGCTGTGGGCGATCTTGACCTTCGAGGCGGCCGGATCGCCTTCGGGACCACCCACTGCGCCCGTGTTCATCAGGTACACCTCGAGGTCCGGCATGGTGGCGAGAAGCTCGATGAGCCGATTGCCCTGGAGAGCGTCGTTGTCGAAGAAGAACGGATTCGTCCCCGGCACTCTCAGGCTCTTGCCGGCCTCCGCCTTACCCCCCGCAGAGGTACCGCGGGTCTCGCCCAGCATGAAGTAAGCGCCGGCTTGTTCCCGCGACAGCCGGGCGACGGCCGGGATTATGTTGTCGTTGCGGTTGGCGTGTGCGAGTCGTTGAAGAAGTCGATCGTGCCGTCGTCGTTGACATGGGTGTTCTCGAGCCAGGCATCGGGGCGCACCGTCCCGCCGTGGATGGTCGGTTCATCGTCGGGATCGAGACCGTATGTCTTGGCGAAACACCCATTCTCGGTGGTGCGGACGATGCCGCCCGGCATCAGGGCGACAAAATCGTCCTGCACCGGCAGCGAGTCGAGTTGCTGGCGGAAAGTCGACGTAGTCTTGCCGGTTCCGGACAATCCCAGAACGAGCAGGGATACCTCAACACCGTTGATGTCGGGAAAGGTCTTGAGGCCCGAATGCATGGCCAGGCCGCCCTCCTGGTACACAAGATGGTTCCACATACGCAGGCCGCCCATCTTCGACTCGCCGAAGTAGTCGGAGCCAAACACCCGGGTTACGTAGTTCTCGTTGTCAACGAGGATCAGCTTGTCGTCGGGCATGCCCGGCGCCGCCATCCCCGGCGTGTATATCACCGTGAAGTCGGCTTTCCAGCTCTCGCCTCTGGGAAAGTAGAGCTGCTGTTGCATCGCCGGTATGTTGGCCTGCGTCTTCTCGATGTACAGCCGGCAGCCCGTCTGGAATTGGGGATCGGGGCCGATGTGTCCCTCGATGAGGATCATGTCGCACTCGGCGATATAGGCGTCCTGCCGGGCGGCCCACATCTCGTAATCGGCGCGACTCGTGCGGTTCTTGTGGTTCTCCGTCGCGGACACGAAGAAGGTCGACCCGGCGAGACGAGCGGTTACCGCGGCCTCGTAGTTGAGATTGCCATGGACCGTCTCCCGAACCCGCGGCATATGCTCGAGCACCCAGGCCCGCATCTCGGCCTGAGTCGGATTGACAGCAACTGACTTGGCAACGGGCAATTCAAACGCCATCCGGAGCTCCTGGTGAGGCAACGATCGAGAGAATAGGCGGTGCCGACGCACGGCCTAGTACTCAGTACTTGGTACTCAGTACTTCTTGTTATGCGATCGTCACCGACTCGTCCAGGTAGACGTCCTGGATGGCGTTCAGCAGCTCGACGCCCTCTGCCATGGGGCGTTGGAACGCCTTGCGGCCGCTGATGAGGCCGGTGCCCCCCGCCCGCTTGTTGATGACCGCCGTCCGCACCGCCTGGGCGAGATCGTCGCCACCGGATGACGCGCCGCCCGAGTTGATGATCCGGCTGCTTCTGTTTGATGATGTCGGCCTCGATGGTCACGCCGAGGTGGTTCGCCTGGCCCGTGAGGTCCGCCGCAACCTCGTAGTTGACGCCGTCTACCTTGAAATCGCCGCTCCGCGTGTAGCACCACAAGACGGTGAACATCCCGAGCTCGTGAGCCCGGGCAAACGCCTCGGCGACCTCGACGATCTGGCGGTTCGATTCGGCGGAGCCGAAGTAGATGGTGGCCCCCACGCCGGCTGCCCCCAGATCGTACGCCTGCTCGACCGTGCCGAACATGATCTGGTCGTAGGTCGCCGGGTAGGTCAGCAGCTCGTTGTGGTTGATCTTCACGATGAACGGGATCCGGTGAGCGAAAGTTCGCGCCACCATGGCAAGAACCCCGAAGGTCGAGGCGACCCCGTTGCAGCCACCCGCGATGGCGAGTTCAACGATCTTCGCCGGGTCGAAATAGGCCGGGTTGGGGGCAAACGACGCGGCAGCCGAGTGCTCGATGCCCTGGTCGACCGGCAGGATCGAGACATAGCCCGTCCCGCCCATTCGGCCGTGATCGAAAAGGCTCTGCAGATTCCGCAGGACCTGCGGCGAGCGATCGGACTGAGCCATGACCCGGCCCACGAAGTCCGGCCCGGGCAGGTGCAGGTCGTCCTTGGGGATTCCTAGCGATTTGTGCTCCAGTAGCGAGGTTGCTTCATCGCCCAGCAGCGATACGAGATCCATGGCAGTCAGTACTCCTACTCGGGGCGTCTTCGATTGCGGTGCCCATTATCCCGGCTGGCCCGGAAACCTCAAGCCGACGGTCCGTCGGCCACGCCCATCGCGGCGGCGGCCGCGCCGGCGACTGTGGTCGCCCGTTGCCGAAGCCGACCCTCGGCTGTCAAGATCGCCGCGGAGCCATCGCCGGGGGCCGCTTCTGTGAGATCGACGTAGATCTTGAGTTTGGGTTCGGTTCCGCTGGGGCGGATCAGGCACCTCCCGGCCTCCCCCAGATCGAGATCGACCAGCGGAGTGGCCCCCAGATACCGGGGCCGATCGGCGGCGCCCCGTCGATAGTCCGTGACACCGGTGACGGCGAGGCCGTTGAGATCGGCCGGAGGTGACGTAGCCAGCTCCTCGAGAAGCGACCCCACTCGCTCCATGCCCCCGGGACCCCCAAAGCGAACGCTGTGCTGGGCGCTGGCCCAGACCCCCAACTCGGCGTAGAGAGCCGCCAGGCGATCCAGCACCGTCATTCGCCGGGCCTTGGCATCGGCCGCCATATCGGCAAACACCAGGGCCGGGGCGATCCCATCCTTGTCGCGAACCGTCGGGCCCACCGAATAGCCGAGCGCCTCTTCGTAGCCCATGACGAACTCGTAGCCCGTCGCCGCCAGGTCGAGAGCCGCATTCCAGATCCACTTGAACCCGGTGAGCGTCACGGCCCACGTGGCGTGCCGGGCCGTGGCCAGGTTCCCCAGCATCGGCGAGGACACGATGCTGTTGAGCACGAGCGGTCGGGTCTGGCTACCGTCGAGACACCAATCAGCCAGAAGAACACCAACCTGGTTGCCGGTCAGGAACTGCCAGCCGCTGGCGATGGGGACGGCAACGGCGAGCCGGTCGGCGTCCGGGTCGTTGGCGATGATCATATCGACGGCCGGCTCGCGCCGGGCGACGGCGAACGCCTCGTCGAGCGCTCCGGGCTCCTCTGGGTTAGGAAAGTCGACGGTGGGAAATGCTCCGTCGGGCTCGAACTGAGTCGCCACGGGGATCACTTCATGGCCACCGCTTTCGAGCATTTCCTTGGTGTAGCGGCCGCCAACGCCGTGGAGCGGCGTGTACACGATGCGCAGTGGCGCCGTCGCCCGATCCGGGCGCGGCCGCCGGGTGGAGGCGGCATACTTGGCGAAAATGGAGTTGGGATCGATCGGGCTGCACAGGTCGGAGTCGGCGACGGCCGACCACCGGATCCGCGGCACCCGCGACGCCGCCCCTGCCTCATCGATTTGGGACGCGATCAACTCGTCGTCCGGCGGGACGATCTGCGCCCCGTTCTTGGCGTAGACCTTGTAGCCGTTGTCTTGCGGTGGGTTGTGGCTGGCAGTGACCACGACGGCCGCGGCGGCATCGAGACGCCGGGCGGCGAACGCCACCAGCGGCGTCGGTGTCGCCTCGTCGAAGTAGCGCACGCTGAAGCCGGCCGCAGCCAGCACGCCGACGGTGTCCTCCATGAAGCGGCGGCTCGAGGTCCTGGCGTCGTACCCGACGACAACCGGCCCGGTCGTCTCCTGTTTGAGGAGGTGGGCGGCGAGGCCCCGTGTCGCCCGGATCACGACCGCCCGGTTCATCCGATTGGGCCCGGCACCGACTTCGCCACGCAGTCCGGCCGTGCCGAAGTGGAGGCGACCTCCGAGCCGGTCCTCCAGCGCTGCCGTGTCCTGGGCCGCGAGAAGCTGTTCCATTTCGGCTCGAGTGGCCGGATCGGGATCACCCTCTATCCAGCGGTGCGCGGCCGCGATGAGGCTATCGAGAGACATACTGCCCCGAGCCTAAACCAGGCCGGGTCGACAATCTCGAGGGTGCGTCAACTCCGGTAGTGTTCGCTCGATGCCGCCTCATCCCGCCCGGCCGCTCCCGGCCTTCGATTCGCCCCACCACCTCGGCCCGCAATACCGCCGCCGGGTACTCGATCGTCTCAGAAGCGACGAGTTCGACGTGCTGATCATCGGCGGAGGCATCACCGGCATGGGATGTGCTCTGGACGCGGCTTCCCGCGGGCTCAAAGTGGCTGTGGTCGAGCAACGCGACATCGCGTCCGGGACGTCGAGCCGGTCGAGCAAGCTCATTCACGGCGGGCTGCGCTATCTCGAGCAGTTGAACTTCAGGCTGGTCAAGGAGGCGCTCCGCGAACGATCGCTGCTGCTGACGCGGCTGGCGCCGCACCTGGTCACTCCGGTGCGGTTCATCTATCCGCTCCGCCACCGATTCTGGGAGCGATGGTACGTGGGGGCCGGTATCGCCCTCTACGACATCCTCGCCACATTGGGCGGGAACCCGCTCCCCCGCCACCGCCATCTCAGCCAGCGGGGGATCCTCGAAGAGATCCCGGCCCTGGCGAAGCAATCCCTCGTTGGCGGCATTCAGTACTACGACGCCCAAGTGGACGACGCCCGACACACCCTGGCGGTTGGGCGCACAGCTGCGACGCATGGCGCCGCGGTCGCGACGAGCCTCAATGTCTCCGATCTCATCGAGGTGGCGGGGCGTGTCACCGGGGCCCGGGCCACCTGTCTGGAGACCGGCGAGGCGTTCATCATCAAAGCCCGCCATGTGATCAACGCAACCGGCGTTTGGACCGACGACATCGAAGCGATGGCGGGACGGGTGGACATCGATGTCACGGCATCGAAAGGCGTCCACCTCGTCGTGCCGCAGGAGCGAATCGCCGGCACCAGCGGCATGATCGTCCGCACCGAGAAGAGTGTGCTCTTCGTGATTCCCTGGGGGCGCCATTGGCTGATCGGAACCACCGACACCGCATGGAATCTGGGTCCGGCCCATCCGGCCGCGTCTGCCGCCGACATCGAGTACCTGCTNTGCGGCCGTTGTTGAGCGGCGAATCCGACTCTACGAGCAAACTGAGCAAGGAACACGGCGTGTGGCACACGGCACCAGGCCTGACGACGGTTGCCGGCGGCAAGTACACGACGTATCGGGTGATGGCCGAGGACACGGTCGATGCCGTCGTCAAGGATCTCGGCGGCGCCGTTCCCGCATCGCGCACATCCGAGCTACCCCTCATCGGAGCCGCCGGATACCCGGAGTTGTGGACCCGGCGTGACACCCTGGGTGATGACCACGGTCTGCGGACCGAGGAGATCGAAAGGCTGCTGCGGCGTCACGGCGGTCTCGCAGAGGAGGTTCTCGCCATCATCGCAGCTCGGCCGGAACTAGCCCATCCGCTTCCCGGGTCCGAGGACTACCTGCTGGCCGAGGCCTTCTATGCGGTCGTTGCCGAAGCCGCTCTTCACCTCGACGACGTGCTCACCCGGCGAACCCGAATCTCGGTCGAGAGCTGGGACCGCGGCCTAGCAGCCGGTGAGGCAATCGCCCCGGTGATGGCTGAGCTCCTCGATTGGGACGACGCCACAGTGGCTCGAGAGCTCGAGCACTACCGGTTGCGCGTCGCCGCCGAACGCGAGTCGCAAACCAAGTCCGACGATCGCACTGCCGACGCCGCGAGGCTGGGGGCACCGGACGTGAGAAGGCTGGGCAGGTAGCCGGGGAAGTACTCAGTACTAAGTACTGAGTACTAGTAACTCAAAGCCCTTTGCCGAACTTGTCTCCAACGCCGGGCGCTTCGCGAACGCCGGGGGTGTTCTGGTGCCAGTAGGAGTCACCGGCCGCGGTGATGCCCCCGGGGCGGCCTTTGAGCACGAGGACTGCACCGGCGTTGCCGATGCGGGCGACATTCTGATCGGGTATCCCGATCACGAGATCGGCGTCGTTGTCGGCTCGTTCGTCGAAAGCCCGCAACGCCCACCCCAGGTGGTCGTACCTGGCAGACCCACCCTTGACGCCCGGTGTGGCCTCGTTCCAGCGCTGGTTGCCGCTCACCCTCAGTCCACCGGATCCGCCGTAGATGACCGCGGTGTCACCGGCATCTTTGCGAGCGCCGATTTCCTGAAACGGGATCCCGATGGCAAGGTCGTCGCGACGGTCGCCGTCGAAGTCACCGGCCGTGAGTGCGAAGCCGAACCGGTCGTTGCGCTTGATATCGCCCAGCATCCCGGAAGTCGCTTCGCTCCAGAGTCTGTTGCCGGCCGCCGTCAGACCCTCGCCGGAGCCCATGATGACGGCAACCGCTCCGGCATTCGATTTGCCGGCGACACCTTCGCTGGGGATCCCGATGGCGAGATCATCACGGTTGTCGCCGTTGAAGTCGCCCGTTTCGAGTACCGCACCGAAACGATCTCCTCTTTGTGCCTTGTCGGCCACCGAGGGCGTGTTCTGTGTCCACCATTGATCCGCAGCGGCATCGAGTCCCTGGATCGAGCCACCCATGACCAGCACGGCACCGGAATCTCTCACCCGGCTCGTACGGTTACCCGGCACGCCGATTGCCAGGTCCCAAAAACCGTCACCGTCGAAATCGCCGGCTGCCAGCGCCCGGCCCCGATTGGCCCCGGGCTTGTTGGAGCCGATGACCCCGCGCTTGTCCTGATCCCAGCTCTCGTCGCCGGCCGTGGCCAGTCCATTGGGTGATCCGAAGAGCACTGCCACCCGACCCGTATTGCTTGCCCCACCGATATCTTCGTTGGGCACCCCGATGGCGAGGTCGGCGAAGCCGTCGCCGTTGAAGTCCCCGGTGGCAAGTGCCGCCCCGAATCGATCGCCCGGCTGGTTGCTGCCGGCGATGCCAGTGGAGTTCTGATGGAAGACTCTGTCGCCCGCCGCCGTCAGGCCGGAGGCCGAGCCCGGGATGACGTGCACGACGCCGACATCAGCTTTCCCGCCGATGTTTTCGGTGGGAGCCGCCACCGCCAGGTCGGAGTAACCGTCCAGGTTGAAATCCCCCCAAGCGAGCACGGAGCCAAAGCCATCGCCTGCCTCACCGACCTGGGCTATGCCATCGACCCCCTGTTTCCACACGTCATCGGCGGCGCTGCGCAGGCCGCGACTGGTGCCGTACAGGACGCTGACGGCACCGAACCCGTCCTCTCCGGGCACGCCGATCGGTAGGTCCTCATACCCGTTGCCGTCGAAATCCGAGTGAATCGAGAAGCTGACGCCGGGATTGACGTAGAACGACTCACATGACTCACCGCCGTCGTCGTCGGTAACACACACCAGCGCGTTGCGAGTTCCCGCTGAGCCGTAGGTGTGGTTGAACGTGCGCGGTGAGGCGCCCGGCTGGCCCTGTGGCGGGCCCTCCCCCCAGGACACTGTGGTGACGTGGCTGTCGGTGGTGCCCGGGTCGGCGAAGCGCACCACCATCCGGGCGTTGCCGCCGATGGCCGGGGTGGCGTCGAAGTCGATATCTGTGATCACCGGGATGGCGTTGTCGATCGTGATGAGAACGCTGTCGGCGTCAACTCCCCCGTCGCCGTCGTTCACATTGAGCGAGACGAAGTAGGTCCCCTCGGCCGCCGGCCTGTAGTTGATCCTATCGTTGGTACCCGAGGCCACCACCTGGCCGAGCAGCCGGATCTTCCAGTCGTAGGTGAAGTCCTCCGCTCCCGGATCGGAGACTGTGGAGCGCAGGCGGAGGAGCACACCTTCCTCGCCCCCATGGGAGCTGTTGGGCATCCGATCGAACGCCCTATCGGCGATCTCGACGGTGGGGGCGACGTTGACAACCGTGACCGTGGCACCACCGGAGCCGGTGTCGCCGGAACCGTCGGACACGGTGACGTCGACGGTGAACACGCCGTCGTCCGCAAAGAAGTGGGTTCCGGTGACGGTCCCGGTTCCATCGCCGTTGTCGACGATCGTGCAGGCCGGCGTATCACAGCTGTGGACCGTTCCGTCCCCCCAATCCACCGTGGCGACATGCCGGCCTCTGCGATCGGTATCGTCGAACGTCGCGTTCAGCGTCGCCATCCCGCCCTCGTCGATGTCCGGGAAGGGGGCGATGTCGACCAGGAAGTCGGCGTTCGCCACCGTCACCGTGAGAGAGTCGGAGCCGACGTCGTCACCGTCGTCCACGGACACCATCACCGTGTATACGTCGGCGACCCCGTAGCTGTGGGACCCGGAGACTTCTCCGGTGGTGGCGTTGAGCGAGCACGCCGGGGTCGAGCAGTCGTCCACGGTGCCGTCACCCCAGTCGATGGTGGCGGTGTGGGTGTCGGCGAGACCCGGATCGGTGAAGGTGGCCGTCACGGCGACCGTGTCCCCTTCGTTCACCGACAGGTCGTCGCCGGCCACCACGACCGGGGCAACGTTGGCGATCGTGATTGTCACCGTCGCCGGTGCCGAGTCGTTGCCGTTGCCGTCGGATACGCGATAGGTGAAGGTGTCGGCGGTGGGGGCCGAGCCGTCATGGTTGTAGGTGAACGAGCCGTTCGGGTTGAGAACGAAGGGGCCCACGTGGTGGGCGGGCGGGGTCACCAGCGTCGCCACCAGGGTCGGGACTCCGGTGTCGTTGATCCGGACACCGGTGAGGCCCGTCGTGACGAGCGTGCCGCCCTCGTCAACGTCGTAGAAGTCGGGATTGGCGACGGGAGCTTGGTCGTTGTCGAACACGGTCACCGCGACGGGATCCACCGGGCTGTTGTAGCGGGGGTCCGTCGACACGGGGGTGTGATCCACGCGGTCGGTGGTGGTGCCGTCGATGGCCGCGTCGTCGACTGCGGTGACAATGAATGCCTTGGGATCGCCCCAGTTGTTGGAGTTGAAGGAGAGGTTTGGTGGGCTCACCACGGCCTCGGCGCCGGCAACCGAGGCCTCAATGCGGACATTGCTCGTC
>CAMYJM010000233.1:0-5068 GCA_947258635.1 uncultured Acidimicrobiaceae bacterium | reverse complement strand
CACCGTCACCCCGGCAGTGTCGTCATCGATGATCGTCACCTGGTGGGTCCCCGGCGCCAAACCGGGCCCGGAGGCGACTGCCAGGGTCAAATCTATGGTCTCGTCGGCTTCGTCGATGTCGTCCGGGGCGATGGCCAGGTTCACATTTGGCGTCGCCCCGTCGGCGGTGCCGGCGGCGAACGTGACCGACGTGGTGGTCAGCGTGTAGTCGGCCGGGGCGGCTGCCGTCCCGCCCGCGGCGATTACGTCGATCGTGATATCGGAGACCAGGCTGCCGCCGCCGGGGACGGACAGATCGAGCGTTGTCGTGTGCGGACCGCCCTCGCTGGCGGACGAGGTGGGATCGGAGAAGCCGACGCTCGCCGGGTCGCCGTCAATGATCGTGATCAAGTGAGTGGAGGGGGAAGCGACAACCACGGCGTCGACGCCGGGATCAAAGACGGTCAGGTCGAGCTCGATCGTCTCGTCCGACTCGTGGACCCCGTCGGCGATGATGTCCACCGTGGCGACCTGCTCCGCCCCGTCGCCGCTGCCCGCCGGGAAGGTGAGCCGAGTCGTTGCCGGCGAATAGTCGTCGCCGTCCGCGTCGCCGTTGAACGTGTCGCCGACGTCGATGACTATGTCGGCACCCGAGACACCGGCTGCCGTATTGAGGACGACGGTCACGTCGTAAGTGCCCGATTCGGGTGTCGAGTCGGCGGCGAGCGCGAAGGAAACGGTGAAGTCCACCGCACGTGCGGCACCAGGAGCCACCACCAAAAGCGCGGCGACCAGCGCCAGCACGGCGATGACCCGCAGCGAACGCGTCGTCGTCCTGCCGTTTTGGTCGTGTGCGCCCAGCATGCCGGGAAACATACGTCCGCCCCTTTCACATCAGGTGTGTTACATCGGTGTGGCCTGCCGGCGCCAGCCGCGCGCCGACCTCGATCGTCATCGCTGTCTTGCTCGACGCGTGGCCGCGGTACGTGAGACGACCGATTGCCGCCATTCTCCCAGCCGCGGGCAATCCAAACAAGGCGGGATCACGAGGGCGCCTTCGGGCCCGGTCCGGCGCCGGGGCCCGCCTGAGAGACGATCTCGCGATGGATCCGGTCCCGCTCGGTATCGAGGAGCGCAACGTGGCGGCTCCGCTCCAGCCAGACGATACGTTTCTGCGGCGACGCCAGGCCGCCGAAGATCATCCCGGCGCTCGTGTGATGCACCGTTTCGTCGACCTTCGATTGGATGATCACCGCCGGCACCCGGATTCGAGGAAGCGCCCGCCGCGCCGCATTCATCAGATCCAGAAGATCCGGGACCGTCCCGACGGGCGAATCGTCGTACTGCACCCAATACTCGCCGACCTCCCCGGGGGGAGGCTCATCGCGTTCCGCCGGGCGAATCCGGCGGCTCCCGCGATAGAGCCGCGACAACAAGACTCGCCTGTTGTGGAGCCGCTGCGGGGCATTGATCGTCGTCACCGAGGCGACGTTGCACGTTGCCGCCAGCAAGAGGCCGATGAGGCCGCCCATCGAGAGCCCTACAACATGCACTCGTTCGGATTCGCCGCTGAGCTCGTAGAAACCCTCGAGTGCCGAACGCACCCAGTCCTTCCATCCGGTATCGGCCATGTGGTGGACCGATGTGCCGTGCCCGGCGAGACGGGGCACCACCACCGGGAAACCCTGCCCGTTGACGAACTGGGCCGCCAGCCCGAAGTGAGCCGGTGAGCCGGTCCAGCCGTGGAGCATCAAGAACGAGTCCGATCGATGACCGTCCAGGCGGAGAGATCCCGCCAGCGGATGCATCAGCTCGGTCATGCACCGGAATCTAACGTGGCCCGCGGCTCTAACCTGGGACGGCGGGTGTCGTCGAGCCGTGGTTGAGGGCGCTCGGGAATCGACTCCAGGAGACTCCGTGAAGCGTCGGCACCGAATGGTCCTCGTATCTGCCGCGGTGTTGCTGCCGGCGACGGCATGCGACTCCACGCCTGCAGAGCCGTCGACGACCGGTGTGGCCTCCGCAACGACCGCGCCGGGGGCGGTAGCGACGGCTGCCCCGGAGGCGGCGGTCGACAGGCTCGTCGTGCTCGACGCCTCCGGCAACGTCGCCACCATGGACCGCGCCGGCGGCAACGTGATCACGCTCACCGACGACGCCGGTCGGGACCTGGGGTACTTCCAGCCCAGCTGGTCACCGGATGCGAAATCCATCGTCGCCTCGAGACTGGCCTCCGGGTCGTTCAGCCTCGTGGAGTTCGATCTAGAAGCCGACACTCAGTCCGAGGTCGCCACCGAGGGCAACGCCTTCTACGTCCATTGGTCCCCAACGAGTGATCGGCTGGCCTACCTGAGCAACGGCGCCGCCGGCATGGGACTGACGATCGCGGAGTTCGGCGAGGCGCCCAACTCCGAGCTGGTGGACCACGGGCAGCCGTTCTACTTCACGTGGAGTCCCGACGGAGAGAAGCTGGCAACGCTGATCGGCCAGAGCCGCCTCGAGGTGCGCGACGCCCTCCCCGGCAGCGATACCAGCGACATCGCCGAGCCGGGGGCTTTCCAGAACCCGGCGTGGACCGACGCCGGGATCTTCTACATGAAACGCACCGGCGGAGCCGACGAACTCGTAGTCGGCGAACCCGGGGTCACCGCCACGGTCCTGGCCCGCTCTCCGGGCCCGGCGATCTTCACAGTGCCGGCCTCGGGCAGCCGGGTGGCGATCCAGGCGAGCGGGGAGATCGACGGCGTGTCAGCCGCGTTGCAGTCGATCCCGCAGCTGCCACTCAACCGGCTGGTCGTCATCGATACCACCACCGGCGAAATGACGGAGGTCACCGACTCGCCGGTCGTCGCCTTCTTCTGGGATCCCGCCGGTGAACAGCTGCTCGTGCTCGACCTCGGCGACGGAGCCCACACGTTGCGCTGGTCGGTGTGGGCATCGGGTGCCCTGCGGGAGCTGGTGGAGTTCTTGCCTGCTCAGATCTTCTTGCAGAGCTACCTCCCTTTCTTCGGGCAGTACGCCCTCAGCACGACGATGTGGTCTCCGGACGGAACGGCGATCGCCTTCGCCGGCTTGGTCGGCACGGAGGGCGGTGTGTACGTGCAGGATGTCGCCGGGGGCGATCCCGTGAAGGTCGCCGACGGCAGCTGGGTGACGTGGAGCCCGCGCTAGTGAGCGAGCCGACCGTAGAAGACCAGATCAGGCGGCTCAGCGACCTGCTCGAATCGGCTGAGACGGCTGCGGCTGCCGATCTGCTCGCCCACCTGCGCACCAGGTGGCGCCACCAGCCTGCAGCGTTCTCCAGTGGCTCGGTCGCGGCGCTCCGGGAGCACGCCGAGGCCGTCAACGCGGCCTTGCTGGGCGAGGTCGCCGACCTGCTGAAGAACACCTTCGGCTACTCCTCGTTCCGGCCCGGCCAACACGAGATCATCGAGGCTGCCATCAAGGGCCAGGACTGCATCGGGATCATGCCCACCGGCGCCGGCAAGTCGCTGACCTACCAATTGGCGGCCCGCGTGCTCGGCGGGACATCGCTGGTGATCTCGCCGCTGATCGCGCTGATGAAGGATCAGGTCGACGCCCTGCAGGAGATGGGGATGCGGGCCACCTTCCTCAACTCCAGCCTCAGCGCCGGAGAGCGCGCCGAGCGCACGGCTCTGATGCAGGCCGGGGATTACGAGTTGGTGTATGCCGCACCCGAGGGGCTCGAGGCCTCGGTGGGCGCCGCCTTGTCGAACATGGACCTCAGCCTGATCGCGGTCGACGAGGCGCACTGTATCTCCCAGTGGGGCCACGACTTCCGGCCCGCCTATCGCAAGCTCGCCGGGCTCAAGTCACGCTTCGGCGTTCCCGTAATGGCGCTGACCGCCACAGCGACGGCGGAGGTGATGACCGACATCGAGAGCCAGCTCGGCCTGGCCAAGCCGCTGCAGTTTCGCGGCTCCTTCTTCCGGTCGAACCTCAACATCCACCTGCTCAAGAAGGGCGAGCATGACGGGCGCCGGGTCAAGGTACGTGAGTCGATCGGCAAGCTGTGCCTTGCCCGCAAGGGTGAGAGCGGCATCGTCTATACGCTGTCACGCGCCTCGGCCGAATCGACCGCCGAGTATCTCAACAGCCTCGGCATCCGGGCACTGCCCTACCACGCCGGTATGGGTGCCGAAGACCGCAACATCACCCAGGACGCCTTCATCCGCGATGACATCGAGGTGGTGTGCGCCACCGTCGCCTTTGGCATGGGGATCGACAAGTCCAACGTCCGCTATGTCATCCACCGTGACATGCCCAAGTCGATCGAGGGCTACTACCAGGAGATCGGCCGGGCGGGGCGCGACGGCGTCGCCAGCGATTGCATCCTGTTCTACTCGTGGCCCGACGTGCTCAACCTGGAGCGGATGGTCGGCAACGGAGCCGTCGCCGATTCACATCGCCGGCAGATCCGAGCCATGTACAACTGGGCCGACCGACCGGCCTGCCGCCACCAGACGATCGCTCGCTACTTCGGCGAGGAGATGGATCGTTGTCTCACGTCTTGCGACTTCTGCACCGGCATCGATCTCCTCGAAGGGCTCAGCGCGAAGACGGGGCCGCGAACCGGAGGGACCCGTACGATGTTCTCGACCGAGACGGCCGTGGCGGCTGCGGCCGGTTCGCCGCTGTTCGAGGATCTCAAAGCGCTGCGGCGCGAGCTGGCGGACGCCCGGGGCGTGCCGGCGTACATCGTCTTCAGCGATGCCACCCTGCTCGCCATGGCTGCGTCCAAGCCGCGCAACGAGGCGGAGTTGCTCAACGTCAGCGGCGTCGGACCGACGAAGCTCGAGCGGTACGGCGAGGCCTTCCTCGAGGTGCTCCGCGCCGCGGAGTAGGTCGGGGCGCTGTTCGGGTAGGAATCGCGAGAACGGCTCGAGTTACGGCGAAAGGGGTGGTCCACTTGATGTGTCTCCCCGCAGGGGAGTCGGGCCCCGCCGGAGACGCAGTCGCCGCAGCGGGTTGAGGGGCGCCTCCTTGGCCACCGGCACTCTTCGGTCGCCGTCTGTCGGCCGGGCTCGTGTTGCTGGCGATGGGGCGGGGTCGGGGGTGGTATTGTGCC
>CAMYJM010000232.1 GCA_947258635.1 uncultured Acidimicrobiaceae bacterium | reverse complement strand
GACGAGGCGATATCGCGCGCCCGACGGGCGCTGGAGGCGTTCAAGATCTCCGGCGTCGATACAACCATCGGGGCTCATCTCGAGATCCTCGACACCCCGGAGTTCCAGAGCGGCAACTACTGGACCACCTTCATCACGGATGAGCTGGACTTCTCCGGGCTCGCCAAGGGTACGACGCCGGCGGTGCCCGAGGACGAGGAGCTAGAAGAACGCAAGATGACCGTCGAGGTCGGCGGCCGCCGCTTCGTGGTCCGGTACTGGGCCCCCGTAATGGCCGCCAGCCAGTCGGGCGGGCAGCGGGCCGCCCCGCGCCGCCGCGCCCCCAAGCTGGAGCGGCAACACGCGGACAACGAGGCTGCGGGCGTCGTCACTGCGCCGATGCAGGGCACCATCGTCAAAGTCCACAAGGCCGCCGGCTCCGAAGTGGAGGCCGGCGAGTCGATATGTGTCCTCGAAGCCATGAAGATGGAGAATGAGATCAAATCCCCCATCGGCGGCGAAATCGTCGACCTCCGCGTCCGGGCCGGGGACACCGTCGCCAGCGGCGCCGTGATCATGGTGATCAGGTAGCCGGCGGTCGAATCAGATTCGAGCGAGTATCTCTCGACCAGCGCTCTCCATGATCGCTCACTCTCTGGAACATGCGTACATACCCGCCTATATGGGCCGTCAGATACGCAAGAAGCGTAGGTCCCCTCCGTCAGCTTCGACCTACGCTAGCGATGGCCGCCGGTGGCGACGCCAGGAAGGTCGGCGAATGCCTGCTGGTCTGCGGTCACGACGGTCCGGTCTGTGGCTCGAGCGGTGGCAGCGATCAGCAGGTCGTGGGCGCCGCGTGGCCGACCCTTGTCACGAACGGCGACGAGCAGATCGGTGTGCTCGACTGCCACATAGCGGTCGCACGCAACGATCGAGAGTGACTCGATGATCTCATCGACATAGGCCTGGCGAGCCTTTCGTCGCTTTCCGGAGGCGAGCCTGACCCCAGCCAGCAGTTCAGCAACGGTGACCGCCGCGATGGCGACGTCGTCGTCATCGCCGATGGCATCATCGAGCTCAACACCACCACGCTCAGCATCGATCAGAAACGTGGTGTCGAGGAGGAGCAGACTCATCCCCGATCTTCAACCTCCAAAAGGGAGCGGAGGTCAGTCAGGTCCTTCGCCACGACGCATCCGGTCGGTGCCGGCAGAGGAGCGACTTCACGTCTGCGCCCCGGCCACCGGATACAGGTTCGAGATGCGCGACCGCCTTGCCGCGGCGGACGATTGTGTAGTGCTCGCCGCGGTGTTCAACACTGTCGAGTTGATCAGCGAAGCGGCGGGCCGCATCGGTCGCAGCGATGTCAGGCATGTGATCAGATTGTCTGATTCGCGCTCAAAGGTGAACCCATCCTGCCACCCCGATCACTCGATCCCGATCGAGAACGAGCATTCCGCCGAGTGCACCAGAACGGCATGCCTGAAGAGCGATGGTGATGTCAAGAGGCGTTTCCGGTGGATGTGGCTCTTGTCGGGGCGCGTGTGGTCGCGATCACTACTCCGCGCGGGACGCCACCGCCTGTCTGATCGCATCGACGACGGCCCCGGGCGCATCCTCTTGGAAGTAGTGGCCCGCGTCGGGCAGATCCACGTAGATCGCGGATGGGAACATCTGACGCCACCGGGCGATCACGCCGACGCTGGCCAGGGCCCGGTCCTTGCGGCCGAAGACAAGCACGATCGGTTTGCCGACCAGGTGGTCTCGCACCCGCCGCTCGAGCTCCGCCAGCCAAGGTTCGGCATCGAGGATCTGTTTGGGGAATTCAGCAATGCCAACTCGCGATTCCGGAGTCGGAACCACATCGGTGTAATGGGCGAACTCCTTGTCACTCAGCGAGACCTGCAGCGTCCTTCGCATGAGGCCGGTCACGAAGAAGTTGCGCTGCTTGATGAGCCACTGCGTCGGTGCCAGGCCCATACCCCTGCTGAACATCTTCATGATTCGGTCATCGGTCGGCCAGCACCACGTGTTGCCCATGACCAGCGCCGCAACCCGGTCGGCACGACGCGACGCAATGTCCATGCCGATCGGCCCTCCCCAGTCCTGGCCTACCACCACCATGTCTTTCAGGTCGAGGTGGTCGACCATCTGCCCGATGACCTCGGCGTGTTCAGCCGACGTGTAGCGGTACCCGTCGGGATGGACAGACAGGCCAAAACCGGGGTAGTCGGGAGCGATGCAGCGGAACTCGTCACGGAGGGCCAGCACGATCTTGCGGTACAGGAAGCTCCAGTCCGGATTCCCGTGCATCAGGAGCAGAGGGCGACCTGCCCCTTCGTCGATATAGTGCACCGGCCCCACCGAACTGGAGAACCACTTGGATTCGAAGGGATAGAGCGTGGGATCAGGCGTGAAATCGACGACGCCGGCGGGACGGTCCACCATGGCCTCCTTTCGCCGTCGCCCAATATACCCAAGGAGGGACGAGCTGCTCCCAGCAATGACGGGCGCCCGCCCGAGAATCCCAGATCACCAATTACTCGTGATACCGCCCGCCAAACCTGCGCACTCCGAGCGGCAGCTCCGGCGCTGGTTCTCGGATCGTAGGCTGGGCCTCCATGGCGGCCGAGGGTGAGGCACGAATTGCGGCTTTGGATCGGCTTGCGGCTCTCGTTCAACAGAGGTTGACACAGGGGACGCTGCGAGTGGCGATCGACGGCATCGACGCCGCCGGCAAGACGACCATGGCAGATGAGCTGGCCGAACTCCTCGAACAAGCAGGTGTTCCGGTACTGCGTGCTTCGATCGATGGCTTCCACCATCCAGCCGCGGTGCGCCACCTCCGCCGCGCGGAACGGCCGGGACAGAGCTACTACGAGGACTCGTTCGACTATCGGACGTTGCGGAGCGTCCTGCTCGATCCGCTCGGGCCAGACGGCGATAACATTGTCCGTACACGAGTGTTCGACTTCCGCTTGGACCTTCCCGTCGCGGAAGCCCCGACTCGAGTTGCGCCGGGCACCGTGCTGCTCTTCGACGGTGTGTTCCTTCTCAGACCTGAACTGGAGGGATGCTGGGACCTGTCTGTCTTCGTGCATGTCAACCCCGCGATCAGCCTGCAACGTGCCGCGAAGCGGGATGTGGCGTTCTTCGGTTCGAGAAGCGCCACCGAGCGGCGCTATCGGGAGCGGTATCTGCCAGGCCAGGAGTTGTACATGTCACTGGTGCATCCCGACCAACGGGCAGAGATCCTCATCGACAACAGCTCCCCGGCGACACCCAAGCTGGTGCGGATCCCGCCGGTCTGAGCCCAACGCCCCGATCCAGACAATCCGGCCCAGAAACGTCCATTCCGTCGAGTACCGGGGAGACCCCTACTCGGTGACCATCACCCCGTCGATCAGTTGCTCTTCGAGGACGGCGCCGATCGGGTTGAATCGGTAGTGCGCGAAGTCCTTGCGAAACTCGAGGTCGATGCCGGACGGGCCATTGCGGTTCTTCTCGATCGACATGACGACGACACTGCGGAACGCGTCTGCCCGAACCGAATCGAACGCGGTATGTCGATTCGACACGGCAGTGATCTTGTCGTTGAGCATGATCACCAGGTCTGCTTCATAGCCGAGGCCCTCCGCGTCCTGCAGGTGCTGCAGGCGGATACGGCGCAGGCCGAGAGCGCCGGCTCTGGCGCCGACCACGCCGATGACGACGATCCCGTGGCGCATCGCCAGTGATTTGAGCTCAACAGCGATCTCATCGACCGTGTGCTCACCGCTGGCGGAGCTCACCTTCTGGAGATGGTCCACGATGAGCACCGCGGTGTTGCCGGCGCGCTCGATCAGCAGACTCTCGAGAGCGGCGATGTCGAGATCAGTCGGCGATGCGGAGCACAGCAGCAAGTCGTCGCCGTAGGATTGCATCCGCGCTCGAGCCGCCCGCAGAACCAAGCTTCCCCTCACGATTTCATTGAGCTCGCGCGGGTCGCTGCCTGCAGTGATGGCAGCGCGCCTCGTCTCCGAGGACGTCGAGTCGCCGCTCGCCTGCGCCAGGTCGCCGACTTCAGAGAGCAACAACCGGCTGAACAGCGAGGCTTCGTCGTGCTCGTAACACGCATAGACAACCGGAAGGCCGCCAGCCGCGATGTGCCGAGCCCACTGCAGCGTGGCCACCGTCTTCCCGATTCCGGGAAGGCCTCCGAGGAGGATCAAATCCCCGGTCCGAAACCCCCCGTCGAGAGCAGAGTCCAGCGGCTCGAACCCGGTTCCGATCACGTGGTGCGGGGCCACGTCGGCGACCCCGCCGCTCATGATCATGTTTATCGAGCGGGCCGCACCGGAAGATCTGCCGCCGGCGATGATCGGATTACTCATGACAACGCCCTGAAGATACGCAACGCCGCCGGGCCCATCAGAACGATCATCAGGGACGGGAATATGCAGAGAACCAGCGGGAATACCATCTTCACCGGGATCTTCATGGCGCGTTCTTCCGCCCGCTGTTTGCGTCGCAATCGCAGCTCGTCCGCCTGAACGCGTAACACGTGAGCCACCGGGATCCCGTAGTCCTCCGACTGGCTGACTGCAGTCACGAACGTGCGCAATTCCGAAACATCGTTGCGGGCGGACAGGTGCTGCAGCGCCTCAGTACGCGAGGCTCCAATCTGCATCTCTTGGAGGGTGTGGCGCAGCTCCTGAGCCAGCGGCCCGCTGCCTGCCTTGGCCGCCCTTCCCAGAGCAGCCTCGAACCCGACGCCGGCTTCAACACTCATTCGCAGCTGATCGATGACCTGCGGCAAGGCGAGCAGGATGCGGCTCTGGCGTTCCCGGGCCACTGAGCTGACCAGCACTTCCGGGACGAGGTACCCGATGACTGCTCCCAGAGCGGCCGGCAAGATGTCTCCCAGCAGGGCAAAGACGCCGAAGAAAGCGCCGATGGCGAGCAGCACCTTGGCCAGCCCCACCAATTCCGGGCGGACGCTCAGTCCGGCCAGGGAGAGCCGGTATTCCATGGCATCGACAATCCCGACCGGTGTGATCCGCCGCATTGCCCGAAAGACCGATCCAAACGCCGGCAACACCACACGCTCGCCGG
>CAMYJM010000231.1 GCA_947258635.1 uncultured Acidimicrobiaceae bacterium | reverse complement strand
AGCCGCAGCCGGTGGGGTTCGGTGCCTTCGCTAACCAGGTGCTCGAAGACATCGAGTACCCGGGCGGCGGCGGCGTCGCCAATCGCATGGATCGCCACTGCCCGGCCCGCGGCCACCGCGGTGTGGGCCATGGTGATGTCGAGGTCGTTGAGCCGCATGGTCCCGGTGTTGCCCGGGCTGTCCGCGAACGGCTCGAACATCGCTGCAGTGAGCGACCCGAAACTGCCGTCGCCAAAGCGTTTGACGCCTGCCCAGTCCATGAGTTCGCCGGCACCGTCGAGCTTGGCGGCGGCAGCCTCGAGCGTCGCCGTGTCGTCTGCCGTCACGAAGGCGTGGATTCTGATGGGGATGTCGGCGGCAGCTGCCACGATGATGTCGACCTCGTCGCCGAGGTGGGCCCAGGCTCCCTTGCCGCTGCGCACCATCGCCCCAATCGAAGTTATGCCCAGCTGGGCGAGCCCCCGCATACAGCGAGCAACTTCGTCGGGACTGACCGACCCGCCGTCACCGCACGCGGCGCCGACGAGATCGATCGCGGTCTCGCGCAGCACCCCCGTCGGCCGCCCCGTGGCGTCGCGGTCGATGATCCCGCCGTCCGGGTCCGGCGTGGCGGGCCCGATCCCGGCCGCCTTCAGGGCCGCGCTGTTGACGATGGCGAGGTGGCCGTCGTAGCGGTTGACGATCACCGGCCTGTCGGCCACTGCGCCATCGAGGTCGGCCGCCACCGGCAGCCGTTTCTCCGCCAGGGTCGCCTCATTGAAGTTGCCGGCCGTGATCAGGCCCGGCCGGTCGGCGGCGGCGGCGGCGATCATCTGTTGCAGCTCGGCAAGACTGGCCACCGCGTGCAGTGACACTCCGGTGAGCAAAGCGGTGTAAGCGACGGGGTGGAGGTGAGAGTCCCGTATCCCCGGGAGGATGAAACAGCCGGGGTAGGCGTCAACATCACAGGCGACGCCCGCAGGGAGCTGATCGAGCAGCTCCGCCTCGGTGCCCACGGCGACGATCGTGCCGGCGCGCACGAGCAGGGCATCTCCGATAGCGCCGCCGGGAAGCAGCACCGCCCCTCCACATATGAGGCGAAAGTCGGTCATTCCGCGAGCGTAGCTAACCTGCGCGACTCGATGGCTCCCTACATAGCAGCACTCGCAAGCGCGGTCTTGTTGTGGTCCGCGTTTCCACCGCTCGACATTGGCGTTGTGGCCTTTGTGGCTCCGGCCCCTTTGCTGTGGGCGCTGCGGCGCGCCGAGTCGGCCACGGCGGCTTTGGCCATTGGGTTTCTGTTCGGATTGGTCTTCTTCGGCGCTCTGCTGTCGTTCATCTTCGTTCTGGGCGCTGTGGCCTGGATTCCCCTGACCGTGTGGCTGGCGGCGACCTCAGCGGCGTACGGCCTGCTCGTGTGGATTTTCCGGTTGTGGCCACCCACTCGCTGGTTCCTCGTCGCAGTCGGCGGCTGGGCGCTGATCGAGTGGGTGCGAGCGACGTTTCCCTTCGGTGGCTTCCCGTGGGGCTCGGTTGGCGCCGCCGCCGGGGGTGTTCCCGGTGTGATCGGCTCGGTGCAATGGGTGGGTGCGAGCGGGTGGACCGTCCTCGCCGTCGCAGTTGCCGCCGGCCTCGTCCTGGTTGTCGAAGATCGGGCGACCTGGCGGCTTCTGGTCGACCCGGTGGTCGTCGTGGTGATGCTGACCACCGCCGGCGTCCTGTTCGCCCCGTCCGCCGACGGCGATCCTCTCCGGGTGGCCGTCGTGCAGGGCGGGTCGCCGTGCCCTCGGGTCCACTGTCAGAACGAGAAGATGTTGATCTACCAATCTCACCTCGACCTTACGCGATCGATTCCCGATGGCAGCGTCGACCTCATCGTGTGGCCGGAGAACTCGCTGGGATCGCCCTTCGAGCCGAACGGCAACCCCGACGTCGACGCGGTTCTATCGGCGGAAGCCAGCCGGCTCACCGCCTACTTCGTGGTCAGCGGGACCCGATCCGGGGGGCCCGAGCACTTCTACAACGTCAACACCGTGTACGCCCCGAATGGGAGCAGGCTGGGCGAGTATCAGAAGCGTCACCCCGTTCCGTTCGGTGAGTATGTTCCCCTGCGCGGAGCGCTCGACTTCATTTCGCAGCTCGACGCAGTACCCCGCGACATGATTCGTGGCGATGGTCCGGTCATCTTCGAGACTCCCCGGGGCGCACTCGGCACCGTCATCTCGTTCGAAGGAGCTTTCGCTCGAATCATCCGATCCGAGGCCCAGATCGGGTCCCAGCTTCTCGTTGTCGCGACCAACGAGGCCTCATTCGGAACCGGCGCCGCGTCCGACCAGCTGATCGGCCTCGCCAGGGTCAATGCGGCCGCAGTGGGCCAGGAGCTCGTTCATGCCGCCATCACGGGCAAGTCGACATTGATCTCCGCCTCGGGCGAGATCGGGGAGAGCACCGAGCTCTTCGAAGAGCTGGTCTTGCAGGGGCAGGTCCGTTTCCGCAATGCGGGGCCGACCCTCTACACCCGCCTCGGGGACTGGTTGGCGATCGTGGCGATGGCCGGCGCCCTCGCCGCCGCCCTGGTGCCCGGAGAAGGCAGGCCGGAGCGGCGCCAGGCGGCTCAGCGCTCGTAGTCGGTCAGTGCCCGATCGATGATATCGATCCCCAGGTCCAGCTCCTCAGTCGAAACGTTCAGCGGCGGGATGAACCGGATGATGTTGAAGTCCGGACCACACCCCAGGATGAGCATGCCGTTGGCCTTTGCGTACGACGACACAGCCTGGAATGCCTCCGGAGCCGGGGTGCGACCCTCGCCGACCAGTTCAACGCCGATCATCAGGCCGAGGCCGCGCACGTCACCGATGGTGGGATGGGCGTCCTTCAACTCATAGAACCGATCGAAGGCATGCTCGGACAGCTTGGGGACGTGCGGGACGACGTCATGCAGCGTGTCGACGGTGGCGGCGGCGGCGGCACAACAGATCGGGTTGCCGGCAAAAGTCGAGCCGTGCGAGCCGGGCGGCCACTGCTCGAGTAAGTCCTTGCTGGCACCAACAGCCGACAGCGGAAGCCCATTGGCGATCGCCTTACCCATCACGAGCACATCGGGCCTCACGTTGTAGATGAGCGAGGTGAACCAATCGCCGGTGCGGCCGAAACCGGTCTGCACTTCATCGACGATGAGCAGAATGCCGTGCTCGTCGCAGATCGCCCGTAGTGCTTCCATGAACTCCTGACCTGCCGGGTAGTAGCCGCCTTCTCCCTGGAGTGGTTCAACGAGGAAAGCCGCGATCTCGCCGGGTGTGATCTCGTGCTTGAGCATCAACTCGAGTTCGCCGAGGGCCCGGGCAACAGCATCTTCCTGGGTCAACCCCCAGCGATAGGGATGGGGGAACGGAGTCACGAACACCGAGCCGACGAGCGGGTGGTAGCCCTGGCGGTACTTCGCCTTTGATGTCGTGTAGCTAACGGCTCCCATTGTGCGTCCGTGGAAGCCTCCCCGGAACACGACGACACCTTGGCGCCCGGTGACCTTGCGGGCGAGCTTCACTGATCCTTCGACCGCCTCTGCTCCGGAGTTCCCGAAGAAGAACATGTCGATGGATGGCGGAGTGATCTCCTTGAGTCGATCGGCGGCACGGACCAGCGGGTCGTAGCGGAAGACACCGCCGACGTGCCAGTAGCGATCGAGCTGTTCTTGAATCGCCGCCTTGACGTGCGGTGGCTGGTGCCCGAGACCGGAAACGGCGATCCCGGTGGAGAAGTCGAGGTACTTCTTGCCGTCGGCGGCCGTCAGCCATGAGCCCTCGCCCGAGACGATCTCGATATCCGAATCCCAGGTGATAACCGGAGCGATGATGTCCTGGTAGCGGGTGATGATGTTGTCGCCCATTGACTTTCCTCCTTCTGTGGCGCGCGGCAAATCTGTGGTCTGTGAATCGGCCAGACCTACGGGGCCGCGAAGAGGCTGCGGCGCACAATCAATGGCGTCATAACCATCAAGCCATTGTAAGGCGCGTCTCGAGCCCGTCGAACCCTGCCCGGCAGCCCCACTGATAAGGGGGAGCTCGAGGGGGGGTGAGGCCTGGTACGCGCATGTGTCTCCCGGCCGGCGGCGGAGCCACCGAATGCGTAGGAGGGCGTGCAGCGGAGGGTGGGTCCCGGCTCCAGGTCTCTGCTGCCTAGCCGTGAGTCCGCTTTCCCTTGGTGGGAGCCACCTCGAGCTCGCGCCCCCCTACCTGCAGCGGCGCCCTGGCGGGCGCCTCGCAGGTACCTTCCCCCCTCCGGGGGGACACACTGACTTGGGTCGCGATAGCGCCGCTTTGTACGACCGGCTCTTTGCGTGCCCCCTTCCCCAGCGGCGCCCTGGCGGGCGCCTTGCAGGTACCTTCCCCCCTCCGGGGGGACACACTGCCTTGGGTCGCGATAGCGCCGCTTTGTACGACCGGCTCTTCACGTGCCCCCTGCTCCCCTCCGGGTGAAGCCACAACGGGAGGTCGCCTGGGCGCCGTCTTGTTCGACCGGCTCTTTACGTGCCGTCGTACTCGGGGGGGCGCTTCTCCATGTAGGCCGTGATGGCCTCCTGGAGGTCGTTGGAGGTCAGGAATCCGGCGTTCCACACTGCGACGTATTCGAGGGCGTCTTCGATCGACATGTTCCTGCCGGCACGCAACACCTGTTTGGCTCCCTGGACGACCAGGGGAGAGTTGGCGGCGATCTCTTCGGCCATCCCCCTAGCCTCTTTGTGCAGGGTGGCGACGTCCGGATACACGTGGCCGACCAAACCCATTGCTGCGGCGTCCTCCGCCGAGAAATCCTTGCCCGTGTATACGAGTTCGGCCACGCGGCCCGGGTCGATGATTGTCGGCAGACGCTGCAGAGTGCCGACATCGGCCACCAGGCCGATCTTCGTCTCACGCACGGAGAACACGGCGTCGGCGCTCGCCAGCCGGATGTCGCAGGCAGTGATCAGGTCGACGCCGGCGCCGATGCAGTACCCGTGAATTGCCGCGATCACCGGTTGCGGGCAGCCGGCGAGGGAGGTGAAGGCCTGTTGCATCTGCTTGATCGTGCGATGCAGCTCACGGCGGGCGGCAACATCGGTGAGGGT
>CAMYJM010000230.1 GCA_947258635.1 uncultured Acidimicrobiaceae bacterium | reverse complement strand
ACAACGAACGGGGAGAGTCCCTATCGCTCGAGCTGCGTCCGCAGCCGTTCCTGGACAATTGTTGTGGTCAGGTCGGCGCGGCTGCGCTCGATCAGGGCCCGGGCCACGTCGGTGGTGCGGCGCAGCTGCGAGGTCATTCCGTCGGGGTAATCCAGGGCGGCCAGCAGATCGTGGATCACTTCCATGTCGGAGAACGTGTGCTCGGCGGCGGCCAGGTCGCCCACCCGAAGTTGGTCGAGCAGCCGGCGGCGCAGCTCCCCTACGGCCTCGCCGAGACCTTTGAGATAGGGCACGGCATGAACCCCGAGGTCGGCCGGCAACGGCAGCGGCCGGTCCTCGACGAGTGCCGCAGTGAGTTCGCCCTCGGCGTATTCCTTCACCGCGTCGTAGTAGAAGCCGGCGTGATAGATGTCGGTGTGCTCTGCGAGGGACGGCTCGATCTCCTCCATCATCGCCCGCACCTCATCGAGGAGGTTTCGTGCCCCCTCGAGCTCACCGCGGTGCAAGGCACGAATCGCTTTGGAGGACCCCTGGATGATGCGACGGCAGTTCTTGAGGGCGAGCTCGCGGGCGGCGAACTTGCCGTCGAGCTCGGCACGAACCGCGGCTTCAAGGGCCACCAGGTCGAGGGTCGAGTCTGCCGCCAACGACTACCCGGCGACGACGCGAACGGTGGCGGGCTGGGTCGCTTCGCGGCGCAAGTCCACGGACACCGGTGGTGGCTCGACGGCACCGATGCGGGGGGCCATCGCCAACGCGTAGTTACGCTGCCGCAGCATCAGGAGCAACATGACGTAGGCGCCGATGGCCAGGTCGAACACGATCGTCGCCGCCAGCCAGAGCATGCTGCCCGTCAGCAAGGCCACAGCGAGCGTGAGGAACGCTCCGGCGGACAGGCTCGCGAGGAACACTCGGCGGCGCTCGGCCTGACGGCGCCGGGCCGTGATGTGCTGGCTGTTGGGCGCCGCCACCGTCGCCAGGAGTTCGCTCGACCGCTGAAAACTGCGGGTCGCCGTCATCGGGGCGCGGCGCCGACTCTCGACAAACGTTGGAAGAAGAAATGCAGCCCACACCGCACCGATGAGCAGAAACACCAGGAGAGGCATGATCTAGTTTGTTCCCTTACTCGAAATCCTGACGCGATCGTAGGCTGCGGCCCCCCCGCAACCAAGGATTCCCGGCTTCCACGTCAATTGTCAGCGACATTGTGGTCGCTATCGGGCTCAACCAGCAACTCGACGCCATGCCGTAGAGCCGGCGCGATCACGGCCAGCGACTCGCGCACGGCGCGTTCGGATCCCGGGAGATTGATGATCAGGGACGAACCGGCGATGCCGGCGACACCGCGCGCCAGCATTCCGTGAGGGTTCTTCCCGAAAGTGGCGGCCCGCATCGCCTCCGCCAGGCCCGGCGCCGCCCGCTCGATCACCGCCGCTGTGGCCTCCGGCGTGACGTCGCGCGCGGAGAAGCCGGTGCCGCCACTGGTCACGATGAGGCTCGCCAGCGGGAGCAGCGCCTCCAGCGCGGCGGACACGGAATCGATACCGTCCGCCACGACCCGGACGCCGACCACCTCGAATCCGAGTTCGGCGAGCATCTCGGCCGCTGCAGGGCCGGAGCGGTCCGTGGCCTCGCCACGACTCACCCGGTCACTCACTGTGAGCACGGCAGCTTTCATCTGGCCCAATCGCCCGACTTGCCGCCGCGCTTCGAAAGCAACTGCACGGGGCCGATCACGGCGCCTCTGTCGATGGCCTTGATCATGTCGTACAGCGCAACGGCCCCGATAGCGGCGCCGGTCATCGCCTCCATCTCAATCCCGGTCTTGGCCGTGACCGCGACGGTCACGACGACCCGCGCCCCCGCTTCGGTCGGTTCGACATCGGCGGAGATGGCGTCGATCCCGATGGGATGGCACAGCGGCACCAGGTTCGGTGTCTGTTTAGCGCCTTGGATGGCGGCGATGCGGGCGACCGCGAGCGCATCGCCTTTGGGGAGTGCTCCGCCGAACACGGCGCGGCGGGCCGCCGGCGACATAGTCACATGCGCCTCGGCGACTGCCGCGCGATCGGTCTCCGCCTTGGCGCCGACATCGACCATGCGGGCCCGGCCCTCATCGTCGAGGTGAGTCAATTCAGCCACCGAGGGCCTCCTCTCGGGTCCGGCCCTCCGGGGATCGGAAGAGCTCGAGTTCGACGCGATTCCCCTTGGCGACGGTACCCTCTCCCGCCGGCACTACGGCAAATGCGTCGGCCAGCGCCAGAGCGGTGAGCACGTTCGATTGCTGGCCTCCCGAACGGGCTGCCACCAACAGATCGCCGTCGCGCGTCACCGTCGCCCTGATGAAGACGGTCTTCGCCGGATCGGTCCGCAGATCCTCGCCGGCGATGGCCACCCCCCGGGACCGGAAGAGCCTGGTAGCCCCCATCATGTGGAGCAACGCCGGGCGCAGAAACTGCTCGAAGGCGACAAACACCGAAACCGGGTTGCCGGGAAGCCCGAAGAGCGGGGTGCCGCCGAGCGAGCCGAACGCGAACGGTTTGGCCGGCTGCATCGCCACCTGCCAGAACTCGACGGTGCCCAGCGCCGCCAGCTCTTGTTTGATCAGGTCGTACTCCCCCATCGAGACTCCACCGCTCGTGACGACTACATCGCCGTTGCGAGCCGCATGGCCCAGCGTCTTGTTCAGGGTCTCGGCATCGTCGGGAACGATGCCGTAGTCCACGACGATGGCGCCGAGGTCTTCGAGCGCGGCCTGCAGGGTGGGTCGATTGGTGTCCCGGATCTTGCCCACCGCCAGTTTTCCCGTCTCCGGCGTGACGAGTTCGTCGCCGGTCGACATGATTGCCACCGTGGGCCGGCGCCGCACCTTCGGGAACGCGACGCCGATCGAAGCGAGTACGCCCAGGTGGGGAGCCGTGAGCCGGGTGCCGGCGGTGAAGACGCAGGACCCTGAGGCGATGTCGCCTCCCGCCGGGCGCACCGCGGTGCCGGCGGCGACAACCGCGCGAATCTCGACGGTTGGGCTGCCGGCGTCGGTGTCCTCGACCTTGACGACGGCGTCGGCACCATCGGGGAGCGGGGCTCCGGTCATGATTTTGATCGCAGAGCCGGCCGCTATCGCCCGGGTCGGCACCGACCCGGCAGGAACGTCTTCAATCACCCGCAGCGTCACCGGCACCCCGACGATATCCTGCGAGCGGACCGCATATCCGTCCATGGCGGAGTTGGCGAAGGGTGGTACGCCGTGGGGTGCCACGACATCTTCGGCGAGCACCAGGCCCCGGGCTTCCCGCAGAGTCGCCGGTTGCGCCGGAAGGGTCGTCATCGCATCGAGCACCGCGCTCTGAGCTGCGTGGAGTGGCCTCACGAGACGACCCGATTCTCACGTCTCGTGAAGATGCGCTGGATGTTGTCTTTGTGCCGCCAGACGACGAGCCCGGCGGTGAGCGCCGCCCACACCAGCGGCCACCCAGAACGCCCCGCGACCACATACAGCGGTACGTACAGCGCCATGGCGCCCAGGGAGGCGATCGACGCGGTCTTGGTGGCGAGAACGACTCCAAGCCATGCCAGAGCCAGAAGTATGCCGAGCAGAGGCTCAAGCCAGATAGCGCCGCCAATGGCAGTGGCCACCCCACGCCCACCGCGGAGTCGGTGCCAAATCGGCGCGGCGTGTCCCACCGTGGCGGACAGGGCGCAGGCAAATCCGACCGTGTCGTTGATCAGAACCGCCCCCAACGCGGTGGCGACGATTCCCTTGAGGCCGTCACCCAGCAAGACCAAGCCGGCCGCCTTCTTGCCGAGAGTCCGAAAGACGTTCGATGTCCCGGGATTGCCGCTACCGTGTTCATAGATGTCGATGCCCATGCGGCGAGCGACCAGCACCGCGAAGTCGACGCTTCCGATGAGGTACGCGCCGACGATGACACCGGCCGCTGCCAAGAAAGTGGTCACGGGCCGAGTCTAGAGGTGTAGGCTCGCCGTCCTGGGGACGAGATCCAAGACTGGGTGCGTGCGATGATCGGTGTTTTTGGCGGTTCGGGATTCTATGAATTCCTCGATGACGCACGCCAGATCGAGGTCAGCACGCCGTACGGTTCACCCGCTGCGCCGCTGACCGTCGGCAAAGTCGAAGGCACCGAGGTGGCCTTCCTCCCCCGCCACGGTGCCGACCATCAGTTCCCCCCCTCCCACGTGCCCTTCCGGGCAAACGTGTGGGCGATGAAGGAAGTCGGCGCCACGTGCGTCATCGGGCCGTGTGCGGTCGGCAGCTTGCAGCGCCACATCGAGCCAGGGAGCTTCGTGGTCTGCGACCAGCTGTTCGACAACACCCGCGGCCGGGTGGGCACGTTCTACGACGGACCCGAGGTCGAGCACCTGTCGTTCGCCGATCCCTACTGCGAGGATCTGCGAGCGGCCGCTCTCGCCGCCCTTGGCGAAGTGGGCGCCAGCGCCCACGATGGAGGCACCGTCGTCGTCATCGAGGGCCCCCGCTTTTCCACTCGCGCCGAAAGCACATTCTTCGCCGCCCAAGGCTGGGAGGTCGTGAACATGACTCAGTCGCCGGAGGTGCAACTGACCCGTGAACTCGGGCTGTGCTACGTGAACATCTCTGTCGTCACCGATTACGACGTAGGCGTGGCCGGGGACATCCCGCCCGTCACCCACGAAGAAGTATTGCGACAATTCGACGCATCCGTTGATACACTCAAGGCTGCAGTGCGCATAATGATTCCGGCACTCGCCGGGGCGCACCAATGTGGAGGCGATGCCAAATGAAGGGGGACACAAAGCACCGCCTCGGGGTTGACGCGTTTCGACTTCATCGCCGCGGTGCACCAATTGCTCGATTCTCGCCAGCAGACCCGCCGACCGTCGGTGTGGCGTGCCCCGTTTACGCGCTTCGCGGCCGACCGGAACACCGGTCACCGCACGAGCGGCTCAGGGCTTCGTCAGCCGGCCTGTCCGAAAGCCCCCTCCCCGTGATGCCGATCGCAAGTCCCCCACCATTCCCCCTGCTTGCGTGAGGCTCCCTCCCCTTCGGGGGAGGGACACGGGGAGGGTTCCTCCCGGTGGCGACGACCCTCTTCCCTAGTCGGGTC
>CAMYJM010000229.1 GCA_947258635.1 uncultured Acidimicrobiaceae bacterium | reverse complement strand
TCGCCGTGCCGGCGACGTCCGATACTCAATACCGCTAGAGACGGCGCGCTTCTTACACTCAACGCGCCCATCGGAACTCGCCATGCCAGAACCTGTCGACAAACCCACTGCGCCGGCGACCCGCCCTCGCGGGCTCATCGTCGGTGGTGCCATCTTTGCCCTCGCCGCGATCGGCGCGGTGGGGCTGGCCGTCGTCTCGGACTCGGCGCCACCGCCGGCGAGCACCTCGGTTGCACCGGCGCCGGCCCCCCGGTCGACGACGACTACCGCAAGCACGTCCCCCAGCACCACCGTGCCCACCGCGGCGCCCCCATGGTCGATCACCAGCCCCTTTGAGTCCGGCGACCTGGTGTCACGCACCAACCCGATCCCGGAGAACCCGGCACACCCGGCGGCGGCCGCGTCCTTCTACGTCGACCCCGTGACGGGAGACGACGCCGCGGTCGGCACGCTCGATGCACCGGTGGCAACCCTCGAGGCCGCGCGGGCGCTGGCGCGGGCGGCACTGGCGACAGGCGATGGTGACGTCGTCGTCTACCTGCGCGGGGGGCTCCACGAGCGCGATTCCACGTTCACGCTCACTGCCGCAGACAGCGGGCGCGGTACGCACACCATGATCTACCGCAGCTTCCCCGACGAGCAGGCCGTGATCGAAGGCGGCGTCCGCGTCGCGTCGTGGGAGCGCGCCGCCGGCGAGGTCATGGTCGCCGCGGTTCCCGCCGCCGTTGCCGATGTGCGGCAGTTCTTCGCCGGTTCGCAACGGCAGCCGCGGGCTCGCTCCGCAACGGCCGCGGGCCGCTGTTCGACCGACAGCGCAACGTCGCCATGACGGTCGACTCCGAGTTGGTAGCGGGGTTGTCTCATCCCGAGGACCTCGAGCTGGTGTACCTCGGCGTCGCCATCGGCGGGCACGGGGTGCTGCGAGCCGATGGGACCGAGGTCCGGCGGCCGTCCTGGAAGAGTCAGCGGCTCCCCGTCACCGGTGCCATCGACCTCGGAGACGGCTCGACCCGGCTCGACATCGGCAACGGTGCGCTCTATCACGCGTCGGAGCGCGGCTACCCGTTGATCGAGTTGCTCCCCGGCGATCCTTTCTTCATCGAGAACGCAATCGAACTGCTCGACGAGCCCGGAGAGTGGTTCTTCGACCCCCGACAGCGGCTCTTGTACTGGTGGCCCCCCGACCCGGCTGCCCTCGAGGACGCCTGGATCCCGGTCCTGGACGTGCTGCTCGCAGTGGACGGCATGCCGACCGATCCGGTGCGCAACGTCCGGTTCGAGGGCCTGGCTTTCCGCCATAGCGCCTACACGGTTCCGAACGACGAGGGATCGGTGGTGTCGCAAGGTTCCAGCTGGTTCACCGGCTGGCAATCCCCCGAGTGGATGGAGGTGAACGGGCAGCGCCATTCGTTCCTGAATCGACCCCGTCCCGCCGGACATCCGGCAGCCGCGGTGCAGATCGATTCATCCGCCAACGTCGCATTCCGGGGCAACGTCTTCACCGAGCTCGGCGCCGTCGGCGTCATGGTTCACAACGACGTCGCTCGGATCGAGTTTGCGGGTAACCTCTTCGCTGACATCTCCGCGGAAGCGTTGGTCGCCGGCCACCCCGAGCACGACGAGATCGACGAACCGATGGAAGGAACGGTCACCGGACTACGTTTCACCAACAACGTCGTCGACCGCGCCGGGGCCGAGTTCTACAGCTCGGTCGCAGTCCAGGTGTTCAAGGCCGATGGAGCGGTCATGAGCCACAACCTCTTTCGCGACCTCCCCTACACGGCGCTGAGCCTTGGGTGGGGTTGGGATCACAACCCGGCCTCTACGGTCCACCGCGCGATCACGGTGGAGAAAAACTACTTCGAGAACGTCGTCAACCTGCTGTACGACGGGGCACCCTTCTACCTGCTCGGCCCGGTCGCCGAGCCGGGTGCCGGCCGCAGCGACTTCACGGAGATCCTCGGGAACTTCGCCAACAACGCCGAGGCCGACCCCCAGTTCAAAGCCCCCGGCGAGCCGATCGACGCCCAATTCGCCAAACGGCCCGGGATTCAGCTCGACGAGGGAATCCGCAACGTCGCCCTCAGCGAGAATGTCTTTCTCGGATCGACGGTTTGGCTGCAGCTGACCGACTTCGCGGCCAACCGCAACACGCCGGGCTGGGCAGCCGGGCTCTCTCTGACCGGCGAAGACAATTGGAGTGACATCCTCGCCTCGGTCCCGTCCGATCCGGCACTGGTCGGCATCGATCAGGCCCGGCTTTTCGAGATTCCCACGGCTCCCGGCGCGGTGCGCCAGATCTTCGCCGCCGCCGGTCTAGAGCCCGGCGTGGCGATGCCGCCGCTGCCGTGACGCCACCGAACCTGTCACGTCGTCATCGGTCGCGTTCGGGCGACCCCGATCAGCCTGGCGAGCGCCATCACTCCTATGAGATATGCCGCAGTGACGACCGGGAACATGCCGCTGTTGCCCTCGCCGAAGACCACTGCCCGAAAGTACAAACCAAGGGCGGTCGTGATCACGCCGACGGCGACGCCGGAACCGATCCGCCATGGCATCCGGTGGACTAGTGGGGTGAGCCAGGCTCCGGCCAGCGCTAGTAGAAATGGGGCGGCCGTCCGAATCACCTCGGCGGCGCCCCCCGACTCGTTGTGGGTGTCGCGTCCGATGATGACGAAAGATGCCACCACTGCGCAGTCGATGCAGAGATAGATGGCGCGCCGCTTGAGCCCGGCCACCTGGGACCCAGCGGTCACGATGAGGGCCCCGGATGACGGTAGAACTCCACCGTGGCGGGGGCCAGCATGGCATTGCCCCGGATGGCATCGGCAGCCTTCTCGGCCAGCATCATGACCGGCGCATAGATGTTGCCGTTGGTCACATACGGCATTATGGAGGCATCGACCACCCGCAGCCCTTCCATTCCGTGCACTTCGAGGGTTCTTGGATCGACGACTGCCATCTCCCCGGTCCCCATCTTGGCCGTGCCGCAGGGATGGAGGGCGGTTTCTGCGTCTCGCGCCACCCAATCGAGGATCTCTTCATCGGATTCGATCTCCGGGCCGGGAGAGATCTCACCGCCGTCGAACTCGTCGAAGGCGGGTTGGCCGAGAATGTGGCGGGCATGGCGAACCGCCTCGACCCATTCGCGCTCATCTTGTGCGGTCGACAGGTAGTTGAATCGCAAGGCAGGCTTCACCGTGACGTCGGGTGACTTGATCATCACCGAGCCGGTGCTGTTCGAGTACATGGGCCCGACGTGCACCTGGTATCCGTGACCGCCGTCACCGGGCACAGTTCCGTCGTAGCGCACTGCCAGCGGGAGGAAGTGGAACATCAAGTTCGGATAGGCGACCTCTTCGTTGCTGCGAATGAACCCGCCGGCCTCGAAGTGATTGGTCGCCGCCGCCCCCTTCCGTTGGAAGAGCCACTGGAAACCGATCCACGGACGGTTGTGCCACTGCAGCGCCGGAAACATCGACACGGGCTGGGTGCAGGCGTGTTGCACGTATACCTCGAGGTGATCCTGGAGGTTCTCCCCCACCCCGGGCAGGTCGTGGACGACGTCGACGTCAACGGATTCGAGGTGAGCGGCCGGCCCGACCCCCGACGCCTGCATGAGCTGAGGGGTGTTGATCGAACCCCCGCAGAGGACGACCTCGCCGGCTTCCACCGAGCTCGTGCTGCCGCGGCGGATGTAGTCGACGCCGACCGCGCGCTTTCCTGCGAAACGGACCCGGGTCACCAAAGCGGAGGTGACCACGGCGAGGTTGGGTCGCTTCATCGCCGGATGCAGGTAGGCCCGCGACGCGCTCACCCGCCGGCCGCGGTGGATGTTGCGGTCGAACTTGGCAAACCCCTCTTGCCGGTAGCCGTTGACATCGTCGGTCATGGAGTACCCGGCCTGTTGGACGGCCTCGAAGAACGCGGCGAACAGCGGCGTCGTCGCCGGGCCCCGCTCCAGGAGCAGTGGCCCGTTGTCGCCGCGGAAGTCGTCGCCGCCGACCAGGCAATGCTCCATGCGCTTGAAGTACGGCAGGCAGTGGGCGTAATCCCAATCCGCCATTCCCGGATCTGCCGCCCACCGCTCATAGTCCAGCGGGTTGCCCCGCTGAAAGATCATGCCGTTGATGCTGCTCGAGCCGCCCAGCACCTTGCCGCGAGCGTGATAGACCCGGCGCCCGCCCATGTGCGGCTCGGGCTCGGACTCATACATCCAGTCATACCGAGCCTTGCCGATGGGGATCGAGAAGGCACCGGGCATGTGAATGAAGATGTCCCACCTGGAGTCGGGACGCCCCGCCTCCAAAACGAGGACCCGCGTCTGCGGGTCCTCGCTGAGCCTGCTGGCGATGACCGAGCCGGCGGAGCCACCTCCAATGACTACATAGTCATACCGGGCCGTCATCGCGGTTGGTTTTTCCTCGCTAGCGCGAATTGCGCGGGCGGGCCTCATTCACGGTGAGCTGACGTCCGTCGTAGTCGGATCCGTTGAGGGCTTCGATCGCGGCGCGGGCCGCGGCGTCTTCCATCTCAACGAATCCAAACCCGCGGGAGCGGCCGGTCTCTCGATCGGTGATCACGGTGGCGGAACTAACGGGGCCATGCGTCGAGAACACCTGCTCCAGTTGGGAGCTGTCCATCGAGAATGGCAGATTGCCTACGAATATGTTCAAGGTCGTCCGGTCACTTTCTGGCCCACCGATACTCGGCCGCCGTCTCTGCGGAACCCATCTTGCGGTTCCTCCACCCGAGGAGGTTAGCTGCACCCGCACGAGACGACGACACGAAACCGGCGTCAGGCGGGAGAGTCGATCTGGCCGATGTACGGCAGCGTGCGATGTCGCTCTGCCCAATCGAGGCCGTAGCCGACGACCCACACGTCCGGAATATCGAAGCCCACGTAGGACACATCGACGGCGACTTGAAGGCGATCGGGTTTGCGGAGCAGCGTGCAGGCGTGCAGCGAACGCGGCCCTCGCGCCCGGAGGACTCGCATCAGGTACTCGAGCGTTTGACCCGAATCGACGATGTCCTCGACTACGAGGACGTCACGATCGGTGATGTCGTGCCGAACGTCCATGAGGAGGCGCACTGCACCCGTGTGCTCCGTCGACTCGGAGTCTCCGTAGCTGGACACCGCGATGAACTCGACACGGTGTCGGGTAGCGAGGCGGCGGGCCAGATCCGCCAGAAAGATGAACGAGCCTTTCAGAACGCCGACCAGAATCAGTTCGTCCGTTGCTGAATAGTCCTGGTCGATCTCGGCAGCCAACTCGGCCACTCGACGGGAGATCTCCTCCTCGGTGATCAGAGTGGCGGGCATGTGCGGATCGTAGCGCAGGGGCGTTTCCATCGGCGGGCCGTGCGGTATCCTCGAACCGCTACCCGGAGGGAGGATTCGTGACCAAGCCATTCGCGTCGGCAGCCGACCTCGATCCGAAAGAGGAAACCCTCGAGTTGCTCGCCGACGGCGTCTACGCGCTCACCGCCGAGGGGGACCCCAACGTCGGAGCGGTAGAAGGTGACGACTTCGTCGTCGCATTCGAGGCCCGGGCGACACCGGTGATGGCCGGCGAGTGGCTGGCCCGCCTCCGTGAGCACACGACAAAGCCGATCAGGTATCTGGTCCTCTCGCACTATCACGCAGTGCGGACGCTGGGGGCCGCCGCCTTCGACGCCGACGTGATCATTGCCCACGCCAATACGCGTGAGCTGATCGCCGAACGAGTGGCCCGACGTCACCTTCACCGATACGCTCAGCATCGATCTCGGCGGCGCCCGCGGCCCGCTACAGCTGCATTACCTCGGGCGGGGGCACACCCGGGGAGACATGGTGGCCTGGCTGCCCGCGGAGAAGATCCTCTTTGCCGGCGATCTCATCGAGGCGCAGGCGGCGCTGTACACGGGTGACGCCTATCACTTCGACTGGATGACGGCCACGCTCGACAACCTCGGTTCCCTGGGTGCCCGTACTCTCGTCGGGGGCCGCGGCGCCGTGGCCCGGGACGACGGTGTCCCCGCAGCGATCGCACAGACCCGCCACTTTCTGACGACGTTGACCGGTGAAGTCACCGCCGCCAGGGAGGCCGGTGGCACCTTGAAGGACGCCTTTGAACGGGCCCACGCCGCCCTGGAACCGCAGTTCGGCAGCTGGCCGATCTTCGAGCACACCATGCCGTTCAACGTCGCCCGGGTCTGGGAAGAGCTCGACGGCACGGGTCACCAGATCTGGACGGCGGAGCGTGACCAGGAAATCTGGGCCCAGCTCCAGGGTTGACGTCATGACGGGCAGTCGAGTAGCCATAGCCGGAGGCGGACCCGTAGGTATGACCATGGGCCTGCTGCTGGCCGGGCAGGGCATCGCCTCGACCATCTACGAAGCCAAACCGGAACGGGACCCCATTGGCTCCAAGGCCTTGTGCATGCAGCGCGACGTGCTCGACATACTCGAGCGGGTCGGTTGTGGCCGCCGCCTCGTTGCCGAAGGCGTCACTTGGCAGATGGGGCGCACCTACTACCGAGATTCCGAGCTGTTCCAGATCACGTTCCATGATGCCGGCCTGTCGGCATTCCCGCCTTTCGTCAATGTCGGCCAGGATCGCACCGAGTTCCACCTCGAGCGCGCGGTCAATGCCGAGCCGCTCATCGAGATGCACTATGCCAGCCCGGTTACCCATGTGAGCGAGGACGCCGCGGGAGTGGCGGTCACTGCCGGGTCAGAGTCTCCTCGCCGCTTCGACTATCTGGTGGGTGCCGATGGTGCCGGCAGCACGATTCGTAAACTGCTCGGCGTCGATTTTCCCGGAAGGTCGTTCAACGACCAGTTCCTCATCTGCGACATTCGCGCACAATTGCCGTTCGAAAACGAGCGGCGCTTCTTCTTCGATCCCGAGTGGAACCCGGATCGTCAGGTGCTGATCCATCCCCAGGCCGACTCGGTGTGGCGCATCGATTGGCAGGTGCCCCCCGACTACGACCTCGAAGGCGACCAGGCCGACGGCGGTCTCGACGCCCGGATTCGCCAGATCGTCGGCGAGCAGGACTACGAGATCGTCTGGATGTCCGTCTACCGATTCCACGAGCGCATCGCCGGCGCCTTTCGCGCCGGACGAAGTTTCCTCGCCGGCGATGCCGCCCATATCGTCTCACCTTTCGGCGCCCGGGGGCTCAACTCGGGAGTCCAGGACGCTGACAACCTGGCCTGGAAGATGGCGTTCGTCCTCAACGGTTGGGCCGACGACCCCCTGCTGGACAGCTACGAGATAGAGCGCCGGGCGGCTGCCGAAGAGAACCTGCGGGTGGCGGGGGCCACGATGGAGTTCCTCGTGCCGCAATCGGAGGCAGGATGGGAGCGGCGCCGGCGCACCCTCGAGGAAGCGGTGGGTAACCCCCGCGCCCGCGAGATGGTCGACTCGGGGCGGCTCGCCGAGCCCTACTGGTACACCGAGTCGCCGCTGACAACAATCAGCGTCCACGATCCCGACGTCATGAACACGCCTCCGGGCACGCCCCGGCCGGTCGTTCCCGGCGTGCTGTGCCCGGACGCTCCGTGCGCAGTGCCCGGCCGGGAAGACGTCGCCCGGATTCGTGACTTGTTCGGCCGTGGTTTCACCCTGCTCGTCGGCGGAGACCCGGATTGGGCCGTCGCCGCCGTCGGGGAACGATCAGACGCCCCGGTTGCCGGTCATGACCTCACCGTCATCGAGCCGGCCGGGCTGATGCGAGACGCCCTCGGGCTGGTAACCGGCGAGGCGGCGCTCATCCGTCCCGACGGGCACATCGCCGCACTCGGACTCGCCGATCCGACCGCGGTGGCGGCGGCGGTATCGACTGTGTTGGCTCGATGACGACGGCCGGCTCCGGCTCTGACGCGATGGGTGACTTGAGAGTCACTCCCACTCTGGTCATTCCCGCCGGCGAGCTCGACATTTCCTTCCACACCTCGGGCGGGCCGGGTGGCCAGCACGCCAATCGATCCGCCACCGGCGTCGTGCTGGTCTGGGATTACGGCACGAGCTCTGTCCTCGACGACGCCCAGCGTGATCGGCTCGCCACCCAGCTCGGCAGCAGGGCCCGCGGGGGGACGCTTCGGGTGGCTGCCGACAACAGCCGGTCCCAATGGAGGAACCGCAGCCGGGCCCGTGCCCAGCTCGCCGATCTCGTCCGGGAAGGCTTGGCCACGCCGCGACGACGGCGGCCCACCACGCCCTCGCGGTCGGCCCGGCGACGCCGCCTCGATGCCAAGCGCCGCCGCGGCGACACGAAGCGGCTCCGGCGTCGCCCCGAGGCCGAGTAGGCGGTCTTCCCTCCTTTTGTTGTGCCTAATCTCGCCCTATTACCATCGATTAAGCACAACAAACGCGCATCACACCACCATGCACAGACGCAGGCTGTCGTAGATGGCAGCGTGGATGTTACGACCGGACACGGCGTCGCCGACCCGGAACAGCTGGTAGCCGCCGTCGGGATTGGTGACGATCTGCTGGGGCAGTCCGGCGATCAGGGCATCGACGTCCACTTCGCCGCGGTTAGTGGAGCCGTCTCTGAGATCCCAGTAGATTTCGTCTGAGGGCAAGGTGCCGTGCTCGACGACGATGTGATCGGCTTCCTTCTGGATCTGGGTGTTCGTGTACTCATTGAAGAAGGTGCCGGTGAGCGCGGAACCGCTCCTGTCCACACTGACCAGGCGCAGGTCCGGGGTGAACGTCACGCCGTTCCCGTAGAACGCAGTGAGATACGCCGGGTAGAGGGTGCCGGGCACGTCGTGGCCCGCCACTCGATCCGGGGTCACCAGCTCGACCTCGAGGCCCTCCCCACTGAGCTTCTCGACCGTCGACATCGCCTGGTCTCCACCATGATCGTCGTAGACGAGGACGCGGCCTTGCGGCCGCACCGAACCGGCGATGACATCCCAAGTCGTGTCGACGAGGTGCTCCCCGGCATCGAGGAATGAGACGTTTGGCAGTCCTCCGGTCGCGACGATGACCAGATCGGGAGACACGGATAGGACGTCCGTCGCGTCCACATACCGGTTGAGCCGAACGTCGACACCGAGCCTGTCCAGCGCATGCGCCAGCCAGTCGACGATCCCGATCAGCTCGCGGCGGCGCCCAACGGCTCGGGCTGCCAGATTCACCTGCCCACCCAACTCGTGGGCAGCTTCGAGGAGCACCACATCGTGGCCCCGGCGGGCGCAAACCCGCGCGGCTTCCATGCCGGCGGGGCCACCACCGACCACCACGACCCGCTTCGTCGGGCCCGTCGACTTCGTCACCACATGCGGAACGGTCTCTTCCCTCCCCGTTGCCGCGTTCTGAATGCATAGCGCCTCGAGCCCCAGATACAGGCGGTTGAGGCAATAGGACGCGCCGACACATGTCCGGATTTCGGCAGCTCTTCCCGTTTCGAGCTTCTCGACGATGTACGGGTCGGCGATATGAGCCCGGGTCATGCCCACCATGTCCACGAGGCCGGCTTCGATCGCGTGGCGCGCCGTTTCGAGGTCGGTGACCCGGCCGCCGTTGAACACCGGCACGTCGATCGCTGATTTGAAGGCTGCCGCCAGCTCCAGGTGCGGACCAAGCGGCGTGCCCAAGTTGGGGATGACCTTGCTCAGCGTCAGGTCGGTGTTCAGCCGGCCGCGAGTGACGTTGACGAAATCGATCATCCCGGTGGAGGTGAGCCGCCGGGCGATCTCGATGAGGTCGGCCTGGTCGAGCCCGCCTGTGGCGTCTTCGCTCCCCGACATTCGGATCCCGACGATGTAGTCATCGCCGACCTCGCGACGGATCGCCTCGAAGACCTCGAGGGAGAAACGCATCCGGTTCTCGAGGCTGCCCCCGTACCGATCCTGCCGCTTGTTGATGAGCGGAGTCCAGAACTGGTCCATGAGATGGCCGTAGGCGATCACCTCCACGCCGTCGAGCCCGCCCTCCAGCGTACGCCGGGCGGCTGCGGCATACGCGGCGACGATCCGGCGGATGTC
>CAMYJM010000228.1 GCA_947258635.1 uncultured Acidimicrobiaceae bacterium | reverse complement strand
AACCTGTCGGCCCACTCCTCGACCAGGGCACGGCCGATTTCGGGGCCGTAGCGGTGGATGAGCTGCTCACCGAGGCGCTCCTCCCAGGATTGAGCGACCGCGATGACCTTGGCCTCGAGATCCGAGACCGACACATCGGGCACCTGCCCACCACCGAGCCACACCGTGAAATGCAGTCGTGCAGTGTCGGTCTCTCCGAGAGCCAGCCGGTAGTCGATCGATGACCCGTCGAACTCTTCGAGGAACAGATTCTGGAGGCCTTCGCGTAGCGACGGATTGAAATGATCCCGCGGCATCACCACGAGCAGCGATACGTTGCGCTGGAGCAGGTCGCGCCGAACGAACAGGCGAATCTGTCTCCTTTCATGCAGTTGCAGCAGCCCCACGATGCTCTGGCGGATGTCCTCTGTCGTCGTCGCAAACAGCTCATCCTGCGGGAAGCTGTTGAAGAGCTGCACGACCTCCTTGTACGAGTGGCTCCCGGCGATGAGGTCTTCTGCCTCGATGATCTGCTGCAGTTTGCGGTGCAGGCCGGGAATGGAGTCCGCCGGCGTCATGTAGGCCTTTGAGGTGAATAGCCCTATCAGGCGGGCCTCGCCTACGACCGAGCCGTCGGGCCCGATATGACGCACCCCGATGTAGTCCATCTTGGCACGTCGATGCACTCGCGAGGCGGCGTTGGTCTTCGTGATGACTATGAGATCGCCTTCGACGTAGCGGGCGCGCAACGAGGGGCTCAGGTCGGCGATCGCGACGGGGGAGGCGAAGGCGGAGTCGGCGTCCGACCGGAGAACACCGAGGCCCGAATTGGGCACAACCGAGACCAGACGATCGGGTTCTTCCCCGGTGATCTGGTATTCGCGGTAGCCGAGAAAGACGAAGTTGAGGTCCAGCAGCCACTCGAGAAAGGAAACGGCCTCGTCCACCTCGTCCTTGTCGTAGCGGCGCCCGCCGGCGCGTGCGATCTTGATCATGCTGTAGATCGCACCCTGCATCGCCTCGAAGTCGGCAACTGCCCGGCCCACATCGTGGAGCACCCCCTCAACACCCTGCTTCAACGCAGCCGCGTCGTCCGCGTCGAGCCGTTGCCCCAGCTCATAGTGCTGGACCGATTCGCGCAACGCCGCGCTGCGGGCGGGGAGGACGGCCGTTATGTGCCCGGCTGCATCGCGCGTCGTGCCGATGACCGGATGCAGCACGCGGTCGACCACGTAACCTCGAGACGCGATCTCGTTGGTGACCGAATCCACCAGAAACGCCATATCCGGGGCGCCGATTTCGAGGACCGCCCCGGGCCGTTCGTATCCGTGCATGTCGCGGAGGGGATTGAATACACGTACGACCGGCTGGTCGCTGCGGCGGGTATCGGCAAACTGATAGAGATTGCGCACATGGTTCTCGAGCTCGTCGATCGCGTAGCCGCGCAGATAGTCGCTCGGAACCCGCCGCAGATAGGCGCGGGCGAAGTCGCCCAGTACGTCCCCGCCGTTGTTGTCGCGAAGGCGCTCTACCAGGTCGTCGATGATGGCGTCCTGACCGCGAGCCGGTCCGTCGGTGCTCACAATCCGAAACCCTACCCGCGCCGCGTCGGCAACGAGTGGCAGCTCCGGCATCTTCGACCTGAATCCTCTGTCCGCATGGGGAATCTCCGGGCTAGAGCGCCCCCGTGGCCTCGAGCCGCTTGTACGACACGTAGCCGGGGAGTATCGGGAACCAGAAGGTGCCAATCCGGAAGAGAAACACGGCAGGCACGGCCACGGTGGCCTCGAGGCCGAAAGCGGTCAGGCCGCCGATGAGAGCAGCTTCCGCGGCGCCGATGCCGCCCGGCGTCGGCGCCGCCTGGGCGATCGCCGAGCCCGCCAGATACACGGCGGTTACCGCCACGAATCCGAGGCCACCACCGAAGGCGGCGATGCTGTACCAGAGGGCGAAGACGTAAGACATGGTGATCGCGAGTGAGCCACCAAAGAGCATGAGCATCTTCACGGGATTGGCGGCGACTGTAGCGATGCCGGTAAAGGACTTGCGGACTATCGGCCAGATCCGGCGGAGCCACAGCTTGCGACCCCGCGGGACCAGCATCACCACACCGGCCACGGCCAGCAAGACGGCGAGAATGATGAGAACGCTGCCCCCGGGGGGAAGCGAGAAGGCGTCGGTTGCCGATCGGCCGGCGGTCGTGACGAATATGGTGAGCAGCAGCACGTGAACGACGATCCCGGCGACGTTGTTGAGTCCAACTCCGGCGACGGCCACTGCCGGGTCGATTCCGCTCTTCTGCAGGTATCTGATGTTGGCGGCGATGCCACCCACTTTGGCCGGTGCGATTCGGTTGAAGAACGACGCCGCCACCTGGGCCAGCAGCGTCGGCGCGAAGCGCAAGCGCTCCGGCATCGCTCCGATCAAAGCCGTAGCGGCCCCCGCGTAGGTCAGCAGGGAGAAGAGGAGGACCAAGGGGAACCACTGCCATTCCGCGCCGGCGACTTCGCCGAAGTCGACCTCAGCCAGCTGGGGAATGAGGAAGTAGAAAGCGAATCCGAGCATAACCGTCGTGAAGATCGCCCCGGAGCGCACGCGTTCGAGCTTCTCGAGCTCGAACTGCTCGAGGCCGGTAGCTGTGGTCACTTCCCTCTGGAGCTCGTCTAGCAGTCCCTTCTGCTTCTTGAGAGCATTGCGCGTCGTGGAGCTCAACGCCGTTGGCTGCAGCCGGGAAGCGGCCGCGGCAACGGCGGCGGGCCCCAGCTCAAGAACGGCTGCCGCTACGGAGCGCGACGCCCCGACCTGGAGCGCCAGCGTGGCTATCAATTGGGCGACATCGCCGTTGATATCGCCGCTGCTCGCAGCGATCTCGGCGAACCCGAAGTCGATCAACCACGGCCGACCCTCCTCGGCGAGGAGAACGTTGGCCGGGCTGAGATGACGGTGGGCGATGCGAGCGGCATGCAGGGTGGCGACTTCGGCCCACATGGCGCGCAAGACATCGTCGGTGATGTGCCCGGGATCGACGGTCGCGAGATTGGCGGCCTCGACCTCATCGAAGGCAATCAGCATCGACGTCGCCGTCACGTCCGCCACGCGTACCATCTGCGGCGTGTGCACTCCGGCCGCCGCTGCCGTCAACGACATGCCGGCTTCGTGCTCGACCTCACGGCGCAGCGACGCGAACGGGCGCTCGTCGCCGGACCCCTTGAGCCGGATCATGCGGTAGAGGCGGTACAGGATCTCGGCCGCCCGCTCCTCGTGGCTTCGCACCTTGACGAAAAGCCGACGGCCGTCCAGCAACCCAACTGTGAAACGCCGCGAGCTGCTCGCAGTCGTGCCAACCCGGGCAATGGTTGCAACGTCGAAACCGTGGCCGGCGAGCGCCACCGCCACATCGGATGCGTTCGGTCTGCGATCGGGGGATCCGAAGGTGAGAAGGGTTGCGGCACCGATGGCGTAGCCCAGAGCGACGATCAGAAGTGCGTCCACGGGCACGAGCAAACCGTCAACGAGCCGTACCGCCAGGAACAACAGCAGCAGAACCCACCCGGCTCGTCGCCAGCGTCTGTTGAGCCACGGTGCCAGCACCGCGAGCCCGGCGGCGACGCCAGCGATGTACACCATCGAGGGGAAACCGTCACCGGGTACACAGGCGTGTGATCCGAAGACGGTGCCCAGCGCTTCTCCCGGCTGGCCGACGATGTCGCCAACCGACCCGGGGTCATCGGCGCGAATTCCCTGTTGGCGGGCGGCGGCCAAGTTGTCGCACACCCAAGCCGGCGGGTCGACCGCCAACTCGGGCGGCGTGAATCGAGCGATGAGCTCACTCTGGACGCCGTACGCGACCACTGCGGCGATAGCCGTTGCCAGCACGACGAGAGTCAATCGGCGGTACCGCCGCCAGAAGATCAACAGGCCCACGACGACGACGGGAACGGCCCACGCCACGAGCTGGACGGCGAGGATCATCGTGACGACCACGGCGGCCGGCAATGCCTCGAAAGCATCGATCACCTCGATGGCGATACCGACGCTGATGTTGTCGAGCACGCTGGCGAGAAGGAACCCGAAGGCGCCGGCTACCACCGCCACGACGAGGCGCAGCAGGTCGCTCGGCATCCTCCCGCGCCGGTATGGCTCCACATCGCCGACGACCGGGGTGGGCGCGATTTGCGAGGAACCGGCTTCAGCCATCCCGGTTGACCTTATCGGGTAGATCCCATCTCGGCCGATTCGAATCGGCGGCGCCCGGCGGTGGCGCGGCGGGCCCCAGCGTGCAACCCGCCGGATTCATGGCTTCCGCCGGAAGAGCAGAGTCGTCACAAACCGGCCTATAGCGCGCAATGCGGCTTGGCGCGCCGCCTCCCGTTCCTTGTCGAACACCAGGTGGATGAACATGCCTCCGAACCGCCAGGCAAGGATTCCGTCCGTGAGAATCTGGTCTCCGACAACGATGATCGACGCGCCCGTGTCGAGCCCGAGACGGCGCCGGGTGGTCCACGGCTTGTTGCCCCGGCTGATCATCCGGGACACGCCTCGCTCCGGCCCGTTGCTCAGCACGATCACGCGGGCAACGTTGGGAAGCGCTTCGAAGCGGTCAATTGCTCCGTTGACGAGCGAGGCGAACTCGTCGCGAGGGGCGCCCTGCGGAGCCAGCGTGTTGTCGGCGTCGAAAATGAGCACGGGTCCGCCGCGAGCGTCGGGGCCGGAGGCGACGACGAGATCGAGGACATCGTCGAGCGATGAGACGTCGTGGATCGGGACCCGGCGCAGACTCACGAACTCAGGAGGGCGGCGCCGTTCCGGGCCGCCCTCCGTCCCACCGCAGCTCGTGTCATGCGCACTCGAAGCCGGGCGGTGCCGAGATCAGCCGCCTCCGGTGGGAGCCGGTTCATGCCGCTGCGCGGTAGCCCGAGAGTGCGGCTCGTACTCCGCAACCGGGCTCGGGTGCAGCTCCAAGAGCCGCTCGCGTTCCTCGCCCTTGAGGCTCGGCGTAACCACCAGCAGGAGGAGCAATCGCGGGACAATAGGGCGTGTGCTCTGCATGGACGGGACCTTGGTTTGTGATATCGCTCGGAGTTGAATCCTCGGCTCCGGCATGAATTCCAACAGGTTAAAGAGTGAAATAGTTAAAGAG
>CAMYJM010000227.1:744-5865 GCA_947258635.1 uncultured Acidimicrobiaceae bacterium | reverse complement strand
GCACGGACCTCGATGAGCTCGGTGTCGGATCCTCGACGATCGTCTTCGCCCATGAAGCACGGCCGCCCGGCGAGTCGATTCGGCTTCTCGAGCTGCCGGCTTCGTGGCACCCGGCGGGTGCCGCAGGCGAGCTGGTGGGTGTCAAGGCGCTGTCGTACGCGCCCAATACCGCCGCACTCCTCCGCGCCCGGCGGGAGGGATTCGACGATGCCCTCCTGCTGGACGCGGCCACCACGGTTCTGGAGCTCCCGATGGCGTCGATTGCCTGGGTGGTCGATGGGGTCGTCGAGACCCCCTCGCTCGACCTGGGAATTCTGCGATCGGTTACCCGCGACGCCGTGATCGAAGTGGCCGCCGTGCGGGGCATAGTGGTCAAGGAGGGCAGGTTTCCAGCCGTTCGCTTGCACGCCGCGGACGAGGCGTTCGTCATGTCCACGACCAAGGAGATCCTCTCCGTGGCGGCGGTCGGATCGCGCGCTTTCGACCCGGGCCCGATCACGGCGGCGCTGTCCACAGGCTTTCGGGACCTGGTCGTCGCCGAGCTGGGGACCGGAACGGGATCCGGGGTTGGCTGATTACGCCGGCCTCCTCGCGCAGTGCGAAGAGCTGTACTCCACCGTTTGCTTCGATGCCGCAGCTTGGACGGACCGCGCCCTGGCCGACTGGATCGAAGGCGTGGCTGCGTCGTCGTATGTGGACAAGGATGTCGGGCGCGAGCTGCGCCGGATCGTGCGAGCCGCCCAGAAGCTGCGCGATTTCTGGCTGGATCCCGCCGCCGGGCGGCCTCCGGACCACGGCGATTGGCGCACCCGGGTCGATATTGGGCTCGGGGTCAGAGCGTGGCGGCCGCTGCTGGCGTTGGCTCGTCTCGGGCTCTCGCGAGAGCCGGCGGCAGAGCTCTTCGAAGATGTGAAGGAGCGGTTTCGCGTCGTCACCGGTGAGCGCTGGATGGAGGGGGTCGCTTTCGATCAGTGGCTCGCCGATCAGGGCGCGGAGAAATAGGGTCGCAACCATGTGCGCAAACGGAAAAGCCCAGTACGATTGAACCGTGAAGCTTCGCCTGATTCTGAGCTGCGTGTGCGGTCTCGCTCTGATGAGCGGAGCCTGCTCGGGCGACGACGCTGAAGTCTCGTCCACCACCGCACCGACGACTACGGGGGCGCCGGTGACGAGTCTCCAGGCTGCCGAGTCGACGTCCACATCGACCGCAGCGCCGGTGACTTCGTCGACGACCACACTGGCCCCGTTCGGCGAGCCCTCTTTTCCCAAGTACTCGATCGTCTCGCGTGAAGCCGGCGAAGACGGAGACACGGTGGTGGTGCTTCTCGACAAGGACTCCTACGGATCGCTCACCGACATCGATCTCCAGAACGTCCTGGTGGACATCGTTGAGAAGTTCCCGCCGATCCTCACGGCTCACATAATCGACGACTCCTCCGCCGCCGACGCGGTGCTGGTATCTACTCCGACGGAGGCCGAGCAGGAGCTGCTCGATCGGTACTACCTCGTCCGTCTCGAGGAGGGCTTCCGCATGGTCTTCTCCGGCCCCTTTGCCGACACCCCGACAACGATTCTCGGAAGCTGAGACTCGGCCAAATCAGGATTTGGCGAGAACGCGATCAAGTCCTGATTTGATCGACGCTCACAGCAGGATGCTGGCGGTGAGGAGGAAGCCGCCGAAGCCGACCAGGTCGGTGATCAGGGTCAGGAAGATGTTCGACGCCAGCGCCGGATCGAGACCGAGGCGGCGCAAGAGGACGGGGATGCCTGCGCCGGCCACACCGGCCACCATGAGGTTGACCCCAACGCCGACTCCCATGATGATGCCGATGTCCGGGTTCTGCGAGTACATCCATCCCACCATCCCGGCAAGCACCGCGAGCGATCCGGCGTTGGTGAGTCCCACGAAGAACTCGCGGCGAACTGCGCGCATTGCCCGGCCCGGCGGCAATTCTCCCAGCGCCATGGCGCGAATGATGACAGCGAGACTCTGGGCGCCGCTGTTGCCGCCGAGCAGGGCGACCATCGGCATCAACAGAGCCAGCACACCGTTCTCCTCGATGATCTCCCGGAAGGGCCCGATCATCAGAGCAATGAACAAGCCGATGACGAGGTTCACCAGCAGCCAGGGCAGCCGACGCCGCACCGAACGGAGAATCGGGGTGTAGATCGATTCCTCGGCGCCGGCGCCGACCATTTGGGCGATATCCTCCGTCGCCTCGGCCTGGACGGCTCTGATCGCTTCGCTGACCTTGACCATCCCGACGAGCTTCCCGGAGGGGTCGATCACCGGTATGGCGAGCAGGTTGTAGCGCTGGATCAGCTCGGCGACCTCTTCGCGATCGGTGTCGGTGAACACCGAATGGGGTTCCGGGATCATGACGTCTTCCAAGCCGGTGCCCGGGCGGGCGAAAACCAGGTCGCGGAACGAAACCACGCCGGCCAACTGCTGGCTGTAGTCAGTCACATAGACGTAGCTGAGGTTGGACCCGAGGTCCTCGTGGAGCCGTCGCAACGCCTCGATGGCCTCGCCCGCGGTCAACCCGACGGGGAGGGCGGCGACGTCGGTTGTCATGATGCCGCCGGCGCTGTCCGGGGCGTACTGGAGCAGCGCGTCGATGGCGGCCGCCGGACCCGGCTCCAACGAGGCGAGTACCGCGGCGCGCTCCTCCTCCTCGAGGTAACCGATCAAGTCGGCTGCCTGATCGGTGGTCATCTCCTCGATCAGGTCGGCCGCCGTCGCCGGGTTGAGCTCCTCTATCACGTCGGCCGCCGACTCCGGGGTCATCTCATCGAGCACCTCACCGGCGTCGTGTGATTCGAGATCGACGAGCAATTCGGCTGCCGACTCCTCGTCTATGGCCTCGAGCACATCGGCGGCGCTCTCGGGGCTTTCCCCGACGAGGGCTTCCCATTCGTCGCGGTGCGATTCGATGTATTCGGCAGCCTCGATCGGGCGGCGGCGCGCGAAGTCTCGCAGGCTCTCTGCGACTTGGCGCGGGTCAGGTACGCGGAACTTCATGATGCCGGAGCCTAGAGGCGGGGCGGGGTCCGGCGCCGCGTTCAGCGGACCATCAGGTCCGAAAAGACGCTAGGCCCTCCAGGGGGGACGAGAGGGCCTAGCGCGCTACGGGGCTGAGCCCCGAGCTGCACTCAATCATAGCCCCCGAGCTTCCCGAGTGCCTGTCGAGAGTCAATGCACTAGGCCACTTTTCGTTACACCCAGGTAATGGCATAGCGAGCTTCGTAGTGGCCACGTCACAAACAGCCCGCTTACACTCGCCGCGGGCGCCCGTGACGACCGAAAGGAGGTGGCTGATGCGGCTCACAGAGTTCTCCCACGGCGCCGGCTGAGCGTGCAAGCTCGGACCGGACGAGCTGGCGCAGGTCTTGCGCCGGATATCCAAATCTGAGGCCACTTCCCACCCCGATCTGCTGGTGGGCATCGCCACCGCGGATGACGCCGGCGTCTACCGCCTCAACGACGACGTGGCGCTCGTGCAGACGGTGGACTACTTCACCCCGATTGTCGACGATGCCGGGGACTGGGGCCGGATTGCCGCGGCCAACGCGCTCTCCGACCTCTACGCAATGGGGGCGACGCCCCTCACCGCCCTGTCGATCGTGGGATGGCCGCGTGACTCGTTGAGTTTCGACTTGCTCGGTGATGTCCTCGAGGGCGCGGCGAACAAGCTGGCCGAAGCGGGGTGCACTCTCGTGGGTGGTCACTCGATCGACGACAAAGAACCCAAGTACGGCCTGGCAGTCACCGGCCTGGTGAACCCGGAGCGGGTCATCACGAATGCGGCCGGCAAACCGGGCGATCGGTTGGTTCTCACCAAGCCGCTGGGCACGGGAATAATCACAACCGCGATCAAGCGGCGGCTGGCCTCAGAAGCAGTTGCCGCAGCCGCCATAGAGTCGATGGCAACGCTCAACGCCGGGGCCGCAGCCGCCATGCGGCGGGTCGGGATCGCCGCGGCCACCGACGTCACCGGATTCGGGCTTCTCGGCCATCTCGGTGAGATGGTGCGTGCCAGTAGCGTCAGCGCAGTGATCGAATACGGGCGGCTGCCCGTCTTCGAGGGCGTGCTCGAACTGGCCGCCGCCGATGTCGTACCCGACGGCTCGGTGCGCAACCTGCGGGCCGTTTCCCGGTTCACCCGGTTTGGCAACCAGAGCGCGAGTGAGCAGCTGCTCGCCGCCGATGCCCAAACCAGCGGTGGGTTGTTGATGGCGGTGGACGCCCCGTTGACGGCGGCGCTGCTGCAGGCCCTGGAGGACGAAGGCGTCACCGGGCACGATATCGGCGAGTTGACGGAACGCAGCTTCGAGGACGGGCCCGGGAGCATCGTCCGAGTTCGGTGAGCGCGGCGCCCAGTTAGCCTGGCACGGTGCCGATACCCGATCTGCCCGCGTCCGCCGCCGCGCCCGATGACGCGGCGCGCCTCGAGGCGATAGGTGCCGCCCTCAACATCGCCGGCACCCAACGCCACATCCTGTTGTGTGCCGAGGCGACGACGCCGCAATGTGCTCCGTACCAGGAGGGGGTCGACGTATGGAGCTACCTGAAGCGGCGTCTCAAAGAGCTCGGGCTGGCGTCGGCGCCACCACGCTGGCGCGGCCTGACTGCCGGGCCACCGCCGCCGACGCCGTCCGGCTCCGGCACCGTGTTGCGCACCAAGGCCAACTGCCTACGAATCTGTGAGCAAGGCCCGATCGCGGTCGTCTACCCGGAGGGTGTGTGGTACCACGGCGTCACCATTCCGGTCATGGAGCGCATCATCGACGAGCATCTGGTTGGCGGCCGTCCCGTTGCCGAGCACGTGTTCGCCGGGCCGCGGATCTGCGAAGAGACCTCATGAGGCTGCGCACCATCCTCGGGGGCGGGGTCGGCGCCTGGGCCGCCTGGCGGATCCTCGGCCCGGAGATGCTGCCGCGCTTCACCTCGGGTCAGCACCGGCCGCTGCGGGTCGCCGGCCGCACGGTGTTTGTCGGCGAGCGCGAGTTCTTCGTCCGTGAGGCGGGCCCTGCCGATGCGCCGCCGCTGGTTCTGGTCCATGGCTGGGGCTTCGACGGAGAGATGAACTTCTACAACATCGTCGACTCGCTGGCCGAGCA
>CAMYJM010000227.1:0-687 GCA_947258635.1 uncultured Acidimicrobiaceae bacterium | reverse complement strand
CAGCTTCGACATCACGGATCTGGCGGACGAATTGGCCGGAGTGCTGGATGCAGCCGGCGTCGGCAAGGCAACGGTATTCGGCTATTCGCTCGGCGGCATGGTCACTCAGGAGCTGGCCCGGCGCCACCCGGGCCACGTGGATCGAATGATTCTGGCCGCAACCGCCGCTTTCCCGGTTCATCGGCTGCGCCCGCCGGCCCGGGTTGGGATGTGGCTGGCTCGATCATTTGCCCGCCTGAGCACGCGTGAGATCGCATTCGGTTCCGCGTATCTGATGAAGCGAGCCGGCGCTCTCCACCCCCAGCACGAGCGGTGGATGCGGGCCGCGCTGCTGCGCCGCGACCCGACCCTGTTCTATGAGGCGGGTCACGCCGCCTGGCGGTTCGACTCGCGCAGCTGGGTGGGCCAACTACCGCAGCCGGCGATGGTCATCGTCACCGCTGCCGACCGCATCGTCGAACCGGTCGCCCAGCGCGTGCTGGCAGATCTCTTGGTCGACGCCGAGGTTGTTGAGCTCCCCGGAGCCGACCACGACTCGATCCTTTCCGACCCCGTCGCCTACATCGACGCCATCAAGAGGTTTGTGGGCTGAGGCCCATCACCACCGCAGCCACGGCCGCCGGGTTCTCCGCAATCACGTTGTGCCCGGCGTCGATGATCACGAGCGACCCGTTCGGGCATCCGGCG
>CAMYJM010000226.1 GCA_947258635.1 uncultured Acidimicrobiaceae bacterium | reverse complement strand
CCGGATGCTCTATGGCGACGGGCTGTCCCAGGGCTACGCCATCGCCTATTCGACCGGCACCAAGACCGGCACGCACTACAACATGCAACTCGGGGGCGAGACGGCGTTGATGGTCAAGGAACGCTTCGTCGAACTGTACGAAACGCCCGCCTACACCGTGAGCGTTGGCGGTTCCGGCGGCGGTATTCAGCAATATCTCTACTCGCAGAACCACCCCGGCCTGATCGATGCGGCCGTCCCGCAGTACTCGTATCCCGACATGATCACCCAGGCGGTGCACGTCGGTGATTGTGAGCTGCTCGAGTTCTACATGGACGTGATCGACTCCGCCAACCCGCGGTGGCAGACGTGGAGCAACCGCAGCCTCATCCAGGGTCTGAATGCGAGCGATACGCTGTTCAATCCCTTTACCCAGTCGCCGGGTCTCACGGAATGTATCAACGGCTGGCGGGGCCTGTCGCCGCTGGTGCTGAACCCGCACTACGGGGCTGTTGACGGCCAGGAGCTCATCGAGCCGCAATCGGCGGTCGCCGCGATCGAGTGGACCCACTTCGGCGACCTGGTCAACATCTACGGCGTCGGCGACGACGGATACGCTCGATCGCTGTGGGACAACGTCGGTGTCCAGTACGGGTTGCGGTCGGTTGCCGACGGTTCCATCACGCCGGCCGAGTTCCTGCAGCTCAACGCCGTCGTCGGCGGGTGGAAGGCGTCGCCCGACATGGCGCAGGAGGGCTCACCGTTCTTCCCGCCGGGGGTGATCGACTTCAGCAATTGGGACCCGTGGAGCGCTCGTAACCAGGTGTTCTCCACCGACGGGACGCCGGCGCCGCGCACAGAGGGCAACCTCGCCGCCATGCAGGCGGCGTACGCTGCCGGGCTGGTATTCATGGGCGATGTCGACATCCCGATGATCGACTGGCGCAACTACCTCGAGCGCGAGCTCGACATGCACAACTCGCATCAGTCGTTTGCCGCCCGGCAGCGCATGCTCAGTGCCGACGGGGATGCCGCCAACCATGTGATCTGGTTCACCGATGTCGCCACTCCGGGTGGCCCGCAGTTCGACCAGACTCCCGAGGCGTTGGCGGTGATCGATGAGTGGATGGCGAACATCTATGCCAATCCGGAGCTCGGGGTGGCCGGCAACAAGCCATCCCTCGCCGTCGACCGGTGCTTCGCCGAGGACGGCACCGAGATGTACTCGGGTGACGACGCGTGGAACGGCATCCTCGACGACGGGCCAATGGGTCCGTGCGCCGCGGCGTTCCCGGTCTACTCGACGTCGCGGATCGTCGCCGGCGGCCCCTTCCAGGGCTCGATCTTCAAGTGCGAGCTGAAGCCGGTCGCCCAGGCGATCGCCGATGGCGACTACGGCGCCTGGTCACCGGCCCCGGTCGAGCAGGCCGCGCTGGGGGCGATCTTCCCCGACGGGGTTTGCGACTTCAGCAAGCCAGATGTTGGCCTGAGTCCGTAACGATCTAGCCGCATCATCGACGAGCGTGGCCCCGGGTCTTCCCCGGGGCCACGTGATTTCGCGGCGGCCGCAGCAGTACCGTGGCCGGCAACCCGCTACCTGAATGGAGTTCCTATGGGCACCGTCGTCGTCCGCTACCGCACCGCGCCCGAGTCCGCCGACGAGAACGCGCGGCTTGTGAAGGCCGTCTTCGCCGAGCTGGCCGCCGCCGATCCGGGGGGAGTGCGCTACGCCACCTTCCGGCTGGAGGACAACACCTTTGTTCACATCGCCGACGTCGCGAGGGATCCCAACCCACTCGGCTCGATCGCGGCGTTCGCCGAATTCCAGAAGGACCTCGCCGAGCGCTGTGAGCCGGGCGAAGGCCCCAACCCGCAGAGCGCCACGCTCGTCGGCTCGTACCGGATGTTCGCCGCCGACTTCGGCGGCTAGCTGTGAGCGTTCGTTGTGCTTAAACGCGCCCTATGACAGCGAGTTAGGCACAACGAACGCATCAATCCGACGTTTTCCCTTGTGTTCGGGCGGCCGATTTGATCAGATGGCCCTGCGTGCGTCTTACAGGGAGGTTGGTCATGGGCATGGTCACTATCACACGGTCGGTGGACGGCATTGGCAAGTCGATCACGACCTTTGTTGTGTTCGAGGCGGCGGCGGCGCTCGACGAAATGGCAGAGGGCGAAGTTCTCGAGATCCTGACGGATGAATTCGAGCCGTTCGTCTGGGACATCTCGGCATGGTGCAAGGCGACCGGCCACAGACTGGCCCTGTCGGAGAGCACTGCCGATGGCCACCGGTTTCTCATCGAGAAACGGCCGGTTACCGCAAAGGACACGAAGCTGGCCATGGTGCTCTCCAGCGACGGGCTGCTCGATCTGCTGTCGCCGCTGGGGTTCGCCCTGGCGGCCGCTCTCGAGGGCATCGATGTTCACCTCTACTTCCAGGGGCCCGGGGTGCGGGTGCTCACCAGGCGGTTCCGTCCCAAGCTGCCGGGTCTGTCTCGGCCGTTCAGCCGGTTCGCCATCTCAGGGATGAAGAAGGCGGGGCACCTTCCGCCCCACGACAAGCTGCGTCAGCTCCACAGCCTGGGAGCCCATATCTACGTGTGTGGCGGGTCACTGCAGCCGTTCAAAGTGTCCCGCGAGGACTTCATCTTCGACGACCTCCCGATCGTCGAGTACTTCAGCTTCGTATCCGTGATGGAGGAAGCCGACGTCCAGTTGTACGTGTGAGATTCATTGGTAGTCAGCGTTCGTTGTGCTTAGACCGGCGCTATAGCCCCGTTTTAGGCACAACGAACGCGTCAGGGGTGACTCCACCAGTCGAGCACACGTAGCGCTCGCAGGGTGTTCCAGCGACTGGGTTGGCCGACTTGCTCCATCTCGAACCAGGTGCGGCCGGGATAGCGTTGCTGCAGGGGCCAGCGTCCGTCGCCGCGCCGCTTTCCGACAACAACTTCGACCGCATCGGTGAGCCTCTCGTCAGTCGGGGCCTGCGCGGCACGGAAGTAGTCGAGGCCCCGCAGCACGTCGTGGCGCCACCGCGGCGGGAACGAAAGGCGCCGCATCCTGTCATCCACGACGTCGCCGGTTTGATGGGAGCGATACATCCGATGCGCCAGTAGGAACTCCCGTCCGCGACTCTCGGCGGCTGTCGTGTCGGCGGAGCGGGCACCGTTTGCCTTGGCATACTCGTCGAGCCCTTCGAGGACATTGATCGTCGTGTGTAACGAGCTGTGGACTGCGCCGCGATAGCGCTCGCAGTTCCATCCGCCGTCGAGCATCTGGTCGGCCAGCAAGTAGTCCACGAGCCTCTCCCGCCGCGGATCGTCGATGCCGAACCATGCCAGCAGAGCGAGCACCATCCCGGTGGCGCACGTTTCGCTGCGTTCCAGGCTCACCGAGATGTTGATCCCACCGTCGGGCCAGAGCGCCTCGTCGAGGAACAGCCGGCACGTCCGATCCGCTCGCGGATCGCCGGCAGGCAATCCCATCCGTCGCAGCAGCACCATGGAGTATGTCGTCGAGATCCACTTGTAGCCGTACAGCTTTGCCGTCCACCGGCCGTAGTCGTCCTGGTGGCTCAGGAGCTGGGCGCCCCAGCCCTCGCCCGCTACCCGATTCTGCTCCGCCTTCCACACCGACTCCGGCTCGCCAACGAGGTCCCGCATCGCCTGCCAGCGTATGGCCGGATCCCCGTCGAGCAGCCACGTAGTCACGTCGTCCATGCTGGTTCTGACGATACCCAGAGCGATTTCTGTTCGTTGTGCCTAAATCGAGGGTATACAGTCGGATTAGGCACAACGAACGCAAGAGAGGGAGCACCGCCATGATTGACGCCGGCACCTACGGTTCGATCAACTGGGTGGATCTCTCGACACCTGATGTTGCCGCCTCCGCTGCGTTCTACGCCGAGTTGCTCGGGTGGGACTTCGCCAAGTCGACGACGCCGATGGGGGAGTACTTCGTTTGCAAGGTGGGCGAACGTGAGGTCGCCGGCATGATGGAGCAAGATCCCGCAACGGCCGACAGCCCGCCGGTGTGGACGCTGTTCTTCTTCATCGAGGCCATGGACGCGACGTTGGTCAAGGTCAAAGCCGCCGGCGGCACGGTGCTGGAAGCTCCGTTCGACATTCCCGACGGGCCCCGCGTCTGTGTCGTGGCCGACCCGACCGGGGCGATGCTCGCCCTGCTCGCGGGCGGCGACAGGCCCGAGGGCGAGTACTTCTTTGCGTCCCCCGGTGCCGTCTGTTGGGTCGAGCTCTCAACCGACGACATGGCGGCTGCCGAGGGGTTCTACACCAGTGTCTTCGGCTGGCTGGGGGCGACGTTGGACATTGGCAGCAAGGGCTACACGATGTTCACCCTCGGCGGCGAAGATGTTGCCGGCATGAAGCCCTTGCCGGATCTCGGGCCGCTTGCCGCGGTGCCGCGCTGGGTCACCTACTTCACGGTGGCCGATTGCGATGCCACGACAGCGGCGGCGCCACGGCTGGGCGGGCGCGTGCTCCGCCCTCCCGGGGAAATCCCTGAAGGCAAGTACGCGATCCTCGCCGACCCGCACGGAGCGACCTTCGCGGTGATGGAATTCGCGCTGTAGGTGGTGCGAGTACCTTCAATACCCCCTGGGGTATAATCTCTCTTATGGAACTAGACGAGCAGATCGCTGCCGACCTCCAGAACCGCCTGCGCCGGGCCGAAGGCCAACTGCGCGGCATTCAGGCCATGATCGACGACGGGCGGGAGTGCACTGAGGTCGTGACACAGTTCGCCGCAGCCATTCGGGCCGTTGAGCAAGCCGGTTTCAAGTACTTCGCGGCGACGATGGCGCAGTGCGCCCTCGATCCCGAACGGGCGGCAGCCAACGGCTATTCACCGGACAAGCTGGAGAAGCTCTTCCTCCAGCTGTCCTGACCGCTGAGCCTGCGAACGGCTTGACATATACCCCAGGGGGTATACGATCTCTCCAGCACAAGACCAACTCGAACGAAGAAACCGACGCGTATGCAGTCTTTGACGAACACCGTAGAACAGGTCCCCGCCTCGCAGTGGATGGCCTGGCGCAACGAGCACAACTCGGTCGTGCTCGATGTGCGCGAGCCGATGGAGTGGGCTCTGGGCATCCTGCCGGGGGCGCAGAAGATGGCGATGAGCACAATCGCTC
>CAMYJM010000225.1 GCA_947258635.1 uncultured Acidimicrobiaceae bacterium | reverse complement strand
CCTCCCGACGTGGTGGCCGCGGACGAGCCGGCGATTCTCTTCAAGCAGGGGACGCTGCTCGACGGGTCTATGTACTTGACGACCCAGACTGAGGTCATCGTCTACAGCTATCCCGATCTCGTCGTTCGCCACTACATCTCGCTGCCCCGATTCAACGATGTTCATCACGTGCGACCCACCGCCAACGGCACTCTGCTCGTCGTCAATACCGGCCTCGATCAGCTGGTCGAGATCGAATACGACGGCACCGTCGTTGGGGAGTGGAACGCGCTTGGGGGAGATCCTTGGGAACGCTTCGACAGGTCGGTCGACTACCGCCGGGTGGGCTCGACGAAGCCCTATGAGTCGCATCCGAACCATGTGTTCCTCATCGATGATGAAGTCTGGTTGACCCGCTTCAAGCAGAAGGATGCGGTTGCGGTCGCCGATCCGCGACGACGCATCGACATCGGGGTCGAGAGAGTTCATGACGGGGTAGTGCACGGTGATCACATCTACTTCACGGCCGTCAACGGGACGATCGCCGTGGCCGACAAGACGACCCTGCAAGTGGTCGATCACATCGATCTCAACAAAGTCGGCCGGGGCAATCCAGTGCTTGGGTGGTGTCGCGGCATCGCGCCGGGCGCAGATGGAGTCTGGGTCGGGTTCTCCCGGCTGCGGGCCACCACGACTCGGGAAAACGTCGCCTGGGTCAAGGGCGGGTTCCGCAAGAGCCTGCCAACTCACATCGCGCGATACGATCTGCAAAAGCGTACGCTCGAGCAGCGAATCGAGCTGGAGGATCACAACCTGAATGCCGTTTTCAGCATCTTCCGTGTCTAGGCCTCGTCGGCTCAACGATGCCGGCTGCCTCCGGATGGCACCGTGATCGGGCTGTTGAGCACGGGGGCCATATGGGTCGTCGCCATCCTGGCCACCCGATCGGGCCCGTGGGGTCGTCCCATCCGCCGGCTCAGCCATGGCCTCGGGCGGGAGCACACCGTCCTGATGCTGCTGCTGCTTGCCCACCATGCCCGCGCCGTGCGTGTCGGCGCCGAGGACTCCCTGGCGAACCCGTTCGTCATCGAGACGATCACCCGGGGAGCTTTTGCGCTGGCTGCCCTGGCGCTGCTGGTACCGATGTTCGTACCGCAGGCCCGCCTGGCCTACGTGATCCGGGGGAAACGATGGGGGATGCTCGGTCTCGGGTTCTACTTCGTTGTCGCCGCCCTTTCGGTTCTGTGGTCTGCCTCACCGCTGAACACGGCCGGCAAGGTATTGGAGATAGCCGTCGCATTCGGGCTGGTGTGGGTTCTGGTGACGGGGCCGGATGCCGTCGCCGCCCTGAAGAACACCCTGAAGTTCGTGCTCTTCCTCGAGGCGTCGCTGATAATCGTGGCGATTGCCGGGTTCCTTCTCGTGCCGAGCGTTTTCTCGGAGGAGCTCTCCCGGCGGGGGTTCTTCTTCCGGGGGACCATGGTGGCGCCGTTTGGCGGGCCCAACGGATTCTCAGCCGTAGGGGCGATGCTTGCCGCGTATTCGGCGGCCCACCTCTTCGAGACGCCCGCCGGTCGCCCCCGGTCCCACTGGGTGGGCCTCTTTCTCATCGGATCGCTCGCCACGGTTCTCAGCTCCGGACGACAGGGCGTGATGATATGGATTGTCGGCTTGGCCGTCGTACTCCTCGTCTTTCGCCGTGAGCTCTTCCTGCTGTTTGTGGCTCCGGCGGCGGCGGCCCTCACCTTCTTGAACTGGGACTTTCTGTGGGGCATCGTCTCGCGCGACCAGGTGGCGGGCTCATTGTCGACTCTCACCGGCCGCACCGTGCTCTGGGAGGCGGGCTGGGATGCATTGTGGAGGCAGCCACTCACCGGCTACGGGTTCGGAGCCGGGTCGCGGTTCGTTGCGCTGCGGGCCATCGGCAAGGACTACCTGACTCACATCCACAACGGGTTCCTCGAGGCCCTGCTCGGCGTGGGAATCATCGGCTTCATTCCCTTCATCTACACGGTGGCCCGCACCGTCGGGTGGAGCGTTCGTCATCTCGTTCGTCGGATCGATGTTCCCTACGCCATCCTCGTGGTACCGCTCGTGATGCAGAACCTCTTCGGCCTCGGCTTCGGGGCGTGGTTCAACCCCAACTTGCTGCTCTTTGCACTGCTCGTCGGGCTGGCTGATGCCATGGGCGTCAAGCCGCCGCCGGCTCGGAGCAAACGTCTCGGTCGGATGAGTCACGCCCGGTAGGCGCTCTCGAGGTTGGCGATGGCGTCGTGCGGGCCGTATCTGTCCTCCCACAGGCGGCGGCCGGTGACGCCACCGGCCGCTACAGCCGCGTCCTCGGTGAGAGTCGTCAGTTTCTCGGTCCACTCGTCCACCGAGCCCGGAGTCACCAACCAGCGGCTCCCGAAAGGCGCCAGCATCTCGGCCATCGACCCCAGATCGGAGCCCATCACCGGCAAGCCCGAAGAGAACGCCTCGAGCAGCGTCATCGGCATCCCCTCGTACCACTCCGACGGGAACAGCAGTGCCCGCGATCGAAGCATGAGGTCTTGCACCCGCGCTCGATCGACACGGCCGAGCATCGTGACACCGGGCAATTCGCGGGCCTGCAGCTCGGCGAATAGCGGGCCGTCACCGGCAACGACCAGCTCGAGCCCCGGCGGGGCGGCCCTGAGCCACGCCTCGACGAGCGTTCCGAGGCCTTTCTCGGCTGTGATCCGGCCGACGAACAGCGCCTGATGCGATTCCGCCGGGGGTCGGGGCCGCGATCCGGGATCCGGGACGAAGTTGGGTTTCACGGCCACCTTGTCCGGCGGCAGCCCTCCTGCGATGAACCTGCCTCTCGCGAATTCCGTGAGGGCGAGGAACCGATCGACACCGTCGGCCCAGCTTCCCCTGCGCCGGTTGACGGCGATGGTCATTGCGGCGGCCGCCGACTGGGCCCGCGAGTCGCGGTAGCACGCGTAGCGGACGGCATTCCACGGCGCGGCGCCGACGCACAGCTCACACGGAGCCCCGTCGCGCAACAGGAGGCCGTTGGCACAGACGAGCCGGTAGTTGTGCAGCGTCATCACTACGGGCCCGGAGACGGCCTCTTGGAGCGCCTTGAAGATCGACGGGGAAGTGGCATACCAGGTGTTGTGAACGTGCACGACGTCGGGATCGGCCTGCCGGGCCGCGGCGCCGACCGCCCTGGCGGCGTCCCGGTTGGAAGGCGACTGGAGCAGGGCGCCAACTGCCGCCAGTCCGCCTTGTGGATTGCGGTTCGTCCATTGGACCACCTCGTGCCCGGCGGCCCGTAGCAAGTCGGCCTCGGCGGCGACCACGGCGTCCTCGCCGCCGGCCTCGCGGTACTCGGTGTGAATCTGGAGGACCTTCACGGCGCGGAGTGTACGGGTTCTTCCGGCCGATCCACGCGGCCGCGGCGCCCGGGCGTGCTACGCAATGAGGGGGTGAGCGGCCGGCCGCTCACCCCCTGCATCGAAGATCCGTTCGAGCTACCTCCAGGTGTAGCTCGACCTGCTACCCATCCCTTTGCTCTTCCAGGTCGACACGCTGATGCTGCCTTTGCCCCACTTGAAGGGCTGGAAGCTCGAGCTGGCGTAATCGAACGTGTACTTGTTGTTGTTGAACTTGTTGTTCTTGGACGTCAGGTAGCTGGTGTCGCTGATCCCCGATATCGCCAGGCCCGTCCGGGCCGACCCGTTGAGGATGATGTTGTTGTCATGAACCCACAGGTTCCTCAGCTTGCCCCAGCTCGTGCGCCCGTCCTGTCGTCCGAGGATTCCGTTCCGGTTGCCCCGCAGGGTGTTGCCGTATACCTCAACATCGCTGGAGGAGAGCACCATGATGCCCCAGTGCCCCCCGTCGCGGAATCCGTTGCGCTCGACCAGGTTGTTGCGGATGATCGCCTTGCCGGACACCTCGTGGTGGATACCGTGGCCGAGGTTGTCGACGACGACGTTGTCCTCGTAGACGACATTGGTCGACCAGCGATCGACGTGGAGGCCGTGGCCCGGGTTGTCGTGCACGTAGTTGGCCCGCATCGTGACGTTGGCCACGTCATCGAGCTTCAAGGCACCTCCGGCGAAACCGAAGCACTTGTATCCCTCGATGCAGTTGTGCGCCAGTTCGTTGTTGCGGATCATTATGTTGCTGATGGAGCCGCCGCCGATCCCCATTTGACCCATGTGGTGGATGTTGTTGCCGATGATGTCGAAACCGCTTTCGGCTTTGATGCCGTAGGAGTGGCTGTGGCGAATCACGTTGTTCTTGACAGTCCAGTTCTTGCCCGAAGAGCCGATGCGGCCGATGCGGGGATTGACGACACCCTGGCGGCCGGGGGAGGCATAGCGCTCCATCGTCAGGCCCTCGATATGGACGTTGTCGGCGTTGCCCCAGATGGCGCTGGCCTTGACGGACGTCTCGACGGTCTTGCCCGTCGGGTCATTGGCAAACCAGATCTTGTCATTGGCATAGTCGAAGTACCATTTGCCTGCGCTCACCTGGGACTTCGACTTGACCTGCCGGAGCAGCTTGTTGCCTACGAAGAGCTGTTCCGGAAAGACGCACATCCCGTCGCCGTCGTAGCAGTGGCCCCACTCACTGCCCTGGAAGCGGTTGCTGGAGCCCTGGGATTGCCCGCTGGCCACCCATAGCCCGCCGGAGCGCGAGAACTTGGTGAGCTTCTTGGCGCCGGAGAGAACGGCTCCCTTTTCACCGACGAACTTCATGCCGTCTTTGGCGCGGATCGACTGCATCCGGTACTTGCCCGCCTTGATGAAGAAACTCGTGCCCGCCGGCTTCGAAGCCACGATGGCGGCGATGTCGTCGCCGGGCCTAATCGTGACGTCGAACCTGGTGTTTGGCGGCGTCGTAGTTGTCGGCGGCTTGGTAGTCGTGGTCGGCGGCGCCTTCGTGGTGGTCGGCGGTGCCTTGGTGGTGGTGTGCGGTGCCTTGGTGGTGGTCGGCGGTGCCTTGGTAGTGGTGGTCGGCGCTTTGGTAGTGGTGGGCGGCGCCTTGGTAGTTGGCGGAGGGGCCCCGCCGTCACCGGTGGGCCGCTTGTAGCTCCATCCGCTGCCCTTGACGGTCCAGGTGCGTCCGGTCTCCGTCCACGAGGCGTAGGCCTTCGATGCTTGTTTGGTGGTGCGCATGTCCATG
>CAMYJM010000224.1 GCA_947258635.1 uncultured Acidimicrobiaceae bacterium | reverse complement strand
TCCGACGACCTCATGACCCTGCTCGAGCATCAGGGCCGCGGCGACAGAAGAGTCGACTCCCCCGGACATGGCGACGAGAGCTTTCATCGCAGCTCACCGACAACAGCGGCCACCCGCGTCGCCGCATCCGCCCCGTCGGCGACGTCATTGACCCAACCGAAGCTGAAGCGCACGCTCTCGGCGGCAACGGCATCCGACGCTCCCATTGCGGCCAGCACATGGGACATCTCGATGGCGCCGCTGTGGCACGCCGAGCCGGCGGCGGCCGCGATCCCGGCCTGATCGAGCCGGATCAGGAGCGTTTCCGAGAGCACGCCGGGGAAGCGCAGGTGGCTGTGCTGGACCAGCCGGGGCTCGTTGACCGTGAGCTCGACGGCGCCGAGCTCGGCGGCCAGCGCCTCTTCGAACGCGTCGCGAGCGCTCCGGACGCGGCGGCGGAAGTCCTCCCGGTCCGCCACGGACAGCTCCATGGCGGTGACCAACCCGACGATGCCGGCAACATTGTGGGTGCCGGAACGGCGTCCCAGCTCCTGGCCGCCGCCGTGAATGACGGGCTCGAGGGTGATTTCGTCGCGGACATAGAGCAGCCCGGCCCCCTTGGGGCCGCCGAGCTTGTGGGCCGCCAGCGAGATCATGTCGGCACTGGTGGTCCCCACCGTCACCTCCTCGGAGATGAAGGCCTGGACGGCATCGGTGTGGACGAGAACATCCCGGCCGGCGCCGCGGGCGGCGTTGGCGATCTCGGGAAGCGGCTGGATGGCTCCGGTCTCGTTGTTCGCCGCCATCACCGACACAACGGCCCCGTCGCCGACCGCCGCCGCGATCTCGCGGGGGGCGACCCGGCCGGAGGCGTCGACGTCGACCACCCGCAGCTCACACCCAAGCCGCGCCGCGAACCGGGCGGATTCAAGCACGGCCTCGTGCTCGATCGCCGAGGTGACGACGCGGCGGCGATTGCCGTCGGCGAGCGCGGCGCCCACGACTGCCAGATTGTCGGCCTCGGTGCCCCCGCCGGTGAAGATGATCTCGAGCGGCTTGGCGGCCCCGAGTAGCGCAGCGGCCCGCTCCCGGGCCTCCTCGATGGCGTTCTTGGCGCGCCGCGACACCCCGTGGATCCCGGAGGGATTGCCGAACGCCTCGTCGGCGAACGGCGCCATCACCTCGCGGACTTCGGGGCGCACGACAGTCGTCGCGGCGTGGTCGAGGTACAACATCGAGCCATTCTCGCAGAGCGCCACGGCTGCGCGAGCGGCCGACGGGGCGCACTAACGTGAAGTCATGGCAGGTATCGCCCGCTTCAGCTTGGTCGCATTGGACTGCCCCGATCCCACGGCGTTGGCCGGGTTCTACAGCGCCGTCACCGGCTGGCCGATCGCCGAAGAAGACCCTGAGGACGACGGCGAATGGGTCGAACTGCGCAGCGCCACGGGCGCCACCATTGCCTTCCAGCTAGCCCCGGGCCACCGGCCGCCGGTGTGGCCCGGCGACGACCATCCCCAGCAACTCCATCTCGACTTCGACGTGATGGACCTCGACGTCGGTGAGGAGCAGGTGCTGGCGCTCGGGGCCCGCAAGGCCGAGTTCCAGCCCGGCGAGACGTTCCGCGTGTATCTCGACCCTGCCGGCCACCCGTTCTGTCTGGTTCTCGACAAGTCAATGCGGTAGGCGCGGCGGTGGGCGACATTCCGGACAAACGAGTCACGGTGTACTGGCGTCCCGGCTGCATGTTCTGCGCCGGCCTGTTCCACTCGATGGCGTCCGCCGGCATCACCCACGAGCGGCTCAACATCTGGGAAGACCCGGAGGCGGCAGCCTTCGTGCGCTCAGTCGCCGGGGGCAACGAGACCGTTCCGACCGTCACCGTGGGCGACGAAGCCCTCGTGAACCCGACCGTGCAGCAAGTCGCTGCGGCCCTCAACTGACCGGCCCTAGTCTTGGCGGCGATGGACAATGGACCGCCGCCAGAAGCCGTAGTGACTCTCGAAGAGATCACCGCCGACAATCTGCGCGCCGTGATGCGGCTCGAGGTCAAAGCGGAGCAGGAGGATTATGTCGCCCCCAACTCCGTTTCGATCGCCGAGCACTGCTTTGCCGACGAGGCCTGGATGCGGGCCATCTATGCCGAAGGCGAACCGGTCGGTTTCGTCTTGCTCAGCGAGAAGCGCTCCGCGCCCCGCTACTACCTCTGGCGCTACATGATCGACGGCCGCTACCAGGGCCGCGGCTTTGGAGCCCGGGCCATGCAGCTGGTCATCGACTATGTACGGACACTGCCGAACGCCACGGAGATGTACGTGAGCTACGTGCCGGCCCCCGGCGGGCCCCGCGACTTCTATGCCGGGCTCGGGTTCGTCGACACCGGCGTGGAGCACGAAGGTGAGCTGGAGATGAAGCTCACCCTGGATTGAGCCGGCGCATCTATTCCTCCGTGCCGACGCGATCGATGAAACCGAGCAGCGCACCTTCATACCGAGCGGGATCCACATTCCACAGCTGACTGTGGGTGCCCCCCTCGAACACCTCGTAGGTCGCCAGGTCGCCGAGACGGTCCACGAAGTCGTCGGCGATCTCGAGCGGAACCACCTCGTCATCGGTGCCATGCATCACCAAGATCGGCACGGAGTACCGGGCGGCGTGCTCGATCTGATCGAGTTCATCCCAGTCGATGTCGAAGCGAAGACGAGCCAATAGCTTGCCGACGGCACGCAGCGGCCCGATGACTCTGCGCTCCGCGGCGAGCCGGTCGGCAATTCGCTCCGGATCGTGCAGCGCAGAATCGAAAACGGCACCTCTGACCGCCGAGGCATCGTCGGCTTCCTGCAGGTACATGGCGACCGTGCTGGCGCCGGTGTCCAGCCCCACCAGAACGAACTCGTCGGCGTCCTGGGCGAGGGCGAACTCCACAGCCGCCGCCACGTCGCGCCACTCGGTTGCCCCCAGCGCCCGCAACCCGTCGCGCGGCGCAGGAGCCGCGACGTCGCCGCGCACGGTGATCACCATGACTGGATACCGCTGGGCGACCAGTCCGGGAATGAACCGCAGTGCTTCGGCCCGCTCCCCCGGCCCGCTGCCGTGGACGATGAGCACCCACAGGTCGCGGTCACCGTCGATCACCCAGGCGGGATAGACCCCCAGGTCCCCGGTGAACCTCACCTCATCGAAAGCAATCCCGTGGGCCTCCAACGGATCCCCCGGATAGGCGATCGAGTCGAACCTGACGAGCTCGCCGACTTCGAAGGAACCGTCCAGCGTCCGAAAGGCGCGCTCGACCGTCTGCTCGGTCGCCGCGATCACGACCGATGCCTGCCCGTAGCCGTTGGGCCCGTTGACGCCCCAGATCCCCTCGGTCTCGGTGAGCGGCGTGCGCGCCACCTCGATTCGACCCGAACCGACCGTAGCGATCTCGATGTCCCGAGGGGCCTCGCCGGCGACGATCGCCACCAACTCGCTGCGCAGTACGCCCGAGTACAACCACGTTGCGACGATCGCGGCAAGCAGGGTGACCACCCCGACGGCCAGGGCGCCGCGCCCCACCAGCTTCGATCTTTGCCTCGGATCCACGAGACGATGATACGAGGCACCAATCGCAAGACCGATCGCTACCATCTGGCCATGGCGCGCGCTATCGAGGTCTCCGTTCTCATCCCGGCACCGATCGAAACGGTGTGGGAGGACCTTGCCCGCATCGAAACCCACGCCGAGTGGATGACGGACGCCGTCGCCATCGAGTTCCTCACCGAGGAGCGCCGCGGCGTCGGCACCCGGATCCGGGTGCCCACCAAGATCGGGCCGTTGACGACCGTCGATCACATGACGTTCACTGCTTGGGAACCACCCAATCGCATGGCGATCATTCACGAGGGCAAGTTCACCGGTGTCGGCGAGCTGGCGCTGCGTACCACGACCGGGGGCACCGAACTCACGTGGCGGGAGGTAGTGAAGTTCCCGGCGATGTTCGGTGGTCCGCTGGGCGAGCGAGCGGCCGCCCCTATCCTCCGCCGCGTCTGGCGGGCCAACCTGGATCGATTCTCCCGCCGCTTCGGCCCCGCCGGCGCGTAAGCGCCTGATTGCCCTCGGCTAGCGCCCCTCGAACTGCGGCTTCTCCTTGGCCAGGAAGGCGGCTATCCCGGTCTTGGCATCTGCCGTGCGGAAGACATCGTTGAAGACCCGGCGCTCGACCGCGAGAGCTTCCTCGATCGGACGTCCCCAGCCCTGGCTCATGGCCGACTTCACGGCGGCGTAGCCGAGAGTGGGGCCGGTCGCCCATTGGGCGGCATCGGCCATAGCAACCGCCACGAGCTGATCCGTGGGGACGACCTTGTCGACGAGCCCCATCTCCAGGGCCTCGGCGGCGGGGACGTGGCGGCCGGAGAGGTTCATCTCCTTGGCCCGCTGATAGCCCACGAGGCGCGGCAAGCGCTGGGTGCCGCCGGCTCCGGGGATGATCCCGAGATTGATTTCCGGCTGGCCGACCTTGGCGTCCTCGGCCATGTACCGGAAGTCGGCTGCCATGGCCAGCTCGAGGCCGCCCCCGAGGGCGTACCCCGAGATGGCGGCAATCGTGGGCTTGGCGAGGTTCTCGAGCTGCCAGATGGCCTGAATCAACTCGGATGCCTGTTCCTCGTCCTCACTGGAATCAGCCCCGGTCTTGAACCGGCTGATATCGGCGCCGGCCGCAAAGTGTTTCCCGCCGGTGATCACGAGCGCCCGCACCGCCGGGTCTGCCGCCAGGGTCAATGCCGCCGCGATGTCGTCCGCCAGCTCTGCGTTCAGCGCATTCACGGGCGGCCTATTGAGGGCCAACAGGCCGACAGCCCCCTCGGTCGAGTAATCAACAAGACTCACGATTCCACCTATCCGCTCGGAGCGCCCTGCCGGGCCCTACCCGCCGCAGGCTAATCGTCCGCGGCCGGCGCGATTCGAGCGCGCTCTATGACCGACTCCGCAGCACTCCACGGGTCACGGACTCCAGTCGCCACTTCTTCTTGGAGATCGGACCCGGCCGGCCCCTCGACCACCGGGGCGAGCGCCGCTTCGAGCCGATCGAGGACGGCGCGCCGGAAGTCGCGCAACCGGCGCGCCGCCTGCCGGGCGCCGCCGTCATGTTGATCGAGCGCTACGCGGTGCGTTTGCAGTGCCTCCAT
>CAMYJM010000223.1 GCA_947258635.1 uncultured Acidimicrobiaceae bacterium | reverse complement strand
AGCTTGCCCCCCTGGCCGGTCGGCAAGTAGACGGTGGGGGACTCGGAGACACGCACCAGCTGATCGGTCGCGGGGTCACCGGCGTGCTCGGCTTCGCCCTTCTTCCCCTTGTCGGCGCTGACGCTCTGCGAAGCCTGGCGGGTCTGCTCGTAGCTCTCCATGTCGCGGAGAGTCGGAGTGACGATGCGCACTGCGTCGACCGTCTCGGCGATTGCCTGCCGGTCGGCTTCGCCTTTGGCCTTCTGGGTAGCCGCCGAATCCGAGTCGGCTCCCGGAGTGATGAGCTGATGGAGGCGGGCGATCTTCAGGAGTTCGACGGCGATGCCGGCGACTTCCCACGGGTCCGACTGGCGAATCGCCTCGTCGAGCCATCCGGCGGCGTCGTCGAGGGCGGCGGCGGCATGGGGGGCGATCCGGCGCTGCAGCGAACCGCGGTCGTTGTAGCCGCCGATGATCATGAAGCACGCCAGGGCGAACTGGCCGAGGGGGCGGGCGTCGCGAAACGCATCCGGCGTGGCGGCGCGGTAGAGGTCGGTCAATACGGACCGGACTCCCGCGTATGGAGCCAGGTGTTGGATCTCCTGGCGAGCGTCCTCGATCGAGAGGAACAGGGCCTCAGCGGCGGCCCCACCGGCCTCGTGGAGCGCGTCGAGGAGGTTCACCGGCTGATCTGCAGCTGCGGGTGGCGCGGCGTCTTCGGCGCCCGCGGACAGCAGGTCCGCGAGCATTTCTGCCGGCAATTCCTCGTCAGTTTCGAATTCGTCGGATTCGGGGCCGGTGAAGTCGAAGTAGCCCATCGGGTCACGAGGCCGCGGCTCGGGGTCGGCGGCGGGCGGCAGCTGCGCCGTTTCCTCCGGAGTCGGCAGCCACGACCGGGGGACCGGGCGTTTCTCGTCGAAGTTCGTCGACATCATGTGGACGACCTCGTGGAGCGCCGAGGTCAGCGCCACCTCGGTCGGTGTCACCGGAGCCGACCGGGCGTAGGCGGACTGGAACACGCGCGGGTCGAGGACGATGTCGTCGCCGGCGGCTGTCGCTTGAGAGCCGAGTCGCACCTGGAGACCATCGTTGCCGGCAATCGTGCGGGCGAAGCGCAAGACGGCCGGAGCGATGCGTTGATAGCGAGCTACGACGGCCTCGATGACTCGCTCATCGGGCGGGAGAATCTCCGTGAGGACAGACCGGTCACGCATAGCCATAACCCTTGATTGTCTCACACGTGTCAAAACCGGCCCAACGGCTCAGTTGGCGGCGAGGAAATCCAGGATTCGTGCGGTGATCTCCGGCCCGTGCTCGGCGAAGAGATTGGTGCCGTGCTGCGCCCCGGGCAGCACTAGAAGCTCGGCGTCGGGTTTGCCGGAGGCGATAGCCAGGGCATCGTTGGCGGCTTCGCCGTCTTCGTCGGCGGCTATCAACAGGAGGGGGCCGACGACGAGGTGGGAGAAGCGGGCGACGTCGAGCTCCTCGAATACGGCAGGCGCCGACAGCGTCACAGTGCCGGCGATCAGGTCGCTGGCCGCGGCCGCCACCGCTCCGGTTCCGCCCATGGAGGCGCCGATGACGAAGATCTTCGTTGCGTTGTCGGCGACTGCGGCGTTGACGACGCTGCGGACATCGTCGGCCACCCGCAACTCACCCTGGTCGCCGTCGGACTTCCCGTAGCCCCGGAAGTTGAATGCAATGGCCGTGTAGCCCTCGTCTGCCAGCAGCCGGGCGAAATCGAACCAGGATGTCATGTCGGCTGGTCGCATGTGAGCGAGCACGACGTATGTGGACCCGGTACCCCAGGCCCTGGCCTCGAGGTTCAGCCCCTGGCCGGCGGTGATGGCGAAGTCCCGTCCCGGATCGGGGATGGTGTCGGTTCCGGTTCCCTCGTTGATCGCGTCGCCCCCGCACGCGCTCAAACAGAGCGCGGCGCACAACAAAGCCGCGGCTATTCGCCTCCTCATCTGGGCCGCAGTGTACCTGGATGCGACCACGCATAGTCCGCGATGGGTCCGGGCTCCGCAACGCTAGGTAGTAGCCCTACACTTCCGGCATGCATTATCGGCTCACGACGCTGCCCAACGGCCTGCGTGTCATCACCCAGGACATGCCCTCGGTGAACTCTGCCACGATCGGAGCCTGGGTCGACACCGGCAGTCGTGACGAGCTGGAGCCGGAGGCGGGAGCGAGTCATTTCCTCGAGCATCTGCTGTTCAAAGGCTCGGAGAACCTCGACGCCCACCAGATCGCCGAAGGCTTCGACGCCATCGGCGCCCGCCACAATGCCTTCACATCAAAGGAATACACAGTCTTCTGGGCCAAGGTGCGTGACGCCGACCTCGGCTTCGCCGTGGAAGTGCTCTCCGAGATGCTGCAGCGTCCGGCCTTTCGCCAGGACGAGATCGACTCGGAGCGCCACGTCGTCCTCGAAGAGATCAACATGAACGAGGACGACCCCACCGACGTTGCTCACGAGCTGTTCATTCGAAGACTGTGGTCGGATCACCCGCTGGCGCCGCCGATCCTGGGAACCCGTGACTCAATAAACGCCATGACCCGCGACGTGATCACGGAGTATTGGCGGCGCCGCTACACGCCACACACAGTGGTCATCTCCGCAGCGGGGCGGATCGACCACGATGCCCTCGTCGAGCAGGTCGGTGACCGCTTCGGCGACTGGGAGGGCGCCGACACGACCCGGGTCACGACGGCCGCACCGGATTCGCAAGGGGTTTCTCTACGCAGCAAGGACACCGAGCAGGCCCACCTCGTGCTTGGCGCTCTCGGGCTGAAGCGCAGCGATGACCGCCGCTGGGCTGCCGACGTTGCCGACCACGTCTTCGGCGGCGGCATGAGCTCACGGCTGTTTCGTGAGGTCCGCGAGCAGCGAGGCCTGGCGTATGCGGTTCACAGCTTTCGCCTACCGTTCCTCGAGACGGGAGGCAACGCCATCTATGTCGGCACCACCCCCTCGCAGGCACCCGAGGTGCTCAAGCTGATTCGCGCCGAGTGCGACAAGCTGGCTACCCAGGGCCTCACGCCTGAGGAGCTCACGCGGGCCAAGGGTCACGTCAAGGGGAGCCTGGCGCTGTCGCTCGAGGACTCCAACAGCCGCATGAGCCGGCTGGGGCGCAACGAATTGGTCGGCATGACGCACTACTCGGTCGATGAGGTCGTGGAGAAGATCGAGGCGGTCCCTGCGCAGGACACCACCGATGCGGCCGCCGCGATGTACTCCGGCCCCTTCGTGTTGGGCGCCGTCGGGCCCTTTGAGCCCGGCGAGCTCGAGAGCTACGTCGCATGATCCGCGTCGCCGTCTCGGGTGCCGCCGGCCGGATGGGCCGCATGGCAGCGGAGACGGTGGCCGCAGCTGAAGACCTCGAGCTCGTGGCGGCTTTCGATCCGGCCGGCGCCGGGGAGATGATCGCAGGTGTCGTCTCCGTCACCGACCCGGCCGCAATTGACTGCGACGTTGTGATTGAGTTCACGATTCCCGAAGTCGTCATGGGCAACCTCGAACAGTGGGGGAGGCGTGGTTTCCACGCCGTCGTGGGGACCTCAGGGTTCAGCGCCGACCGGCTCGAGCAGCTCGCCGGGCTGTGGGGAGACAGCGCCGGCAACTGCCTCGTCGTCCCCAACTTCTCGATCGGGGCCGTCGTCATGATGCGCTTCGCCGAGCTGGCGGCTCCCCACTTCGAGGGCGTGGAGGTCATCGAGTTGCACCATGGTGACAAGCCCGATGCACCCTCGGGCACCGCGCTGGCGACCGCGGCCCGCATTGCCGCCGCAGGGGGCAAGAACGATGCGGTCCCCGGCGGCAGCGGCGCCGACATCGCCGGTATACCGGTTCACTCGGTCCGGCTGCCGGGCATCATCGCCTCGCAGGAGGTCGTCTTCGGCGGCCTCGGCGAAACGATGGCGATACGCCACGACACGTTCAGCCGTGAGGCCTTCATGCCCGGCATGCTGGCCGCGGTGCGGGCGGTGGTGGACTTGGCGGAGAAGCTCACGGTCGGCCTGGACCCGATCCTCGGGATATAACGTACTGAGTACTAAGTACTGAGTAATAGTGCTTCCGGCTCAGAACAGTGCGCTGGCCAGCTGGCGGCGGTAGGTCGCCGTGAGGGGGTGTTCGTCGCCGAGTACGCCGAAAATGTCGAGCATGCCGAGGCGGGCCTCGTCTTGATCCTTGCCCTTGGCACGCACCACGTGGAGGTAGTGATCGAGGGCGGGCTCGAACTCATTTCTAGCGGCGAGGGCCCGGGCGAGCATGATGCGAGCCCGCCCCGAGCCCGGATCAGCCGTCAGGGCCGCTTCGAGGCCGGAGATGTCGTCGCCGCGTGCCGTTGCCATCCGGGCGGCGCCCTGAAGGCGTTCCACCTCGGGTGTCGGCGTCAGCCGGCCCAGGATGATCAGCGCCTCTTCCGCATCGCCGGCAGCGAGCCGCAGGCTGGCGAGTCCGATCCCGGCCTCCGGTTGGTCGGGCTGGCTGTCGAGCACCTCGCGGAAAATGGCCTCGGCGGCCGCGTGGTTGCCGTCGAGGGCGAGGTCGCGAGCTTCCTCGACGCGTAGCTCCAGGTCACTCGGCATGATCTCGGTGAGCCAGGCTTGGAGGGAGTGCTCGGGGACAGCTCCCGAGAAACGGCTGATCGGGACGCCGTGACGAAATGCGACGACGGTGGGAATGCTCTGGATGCCGAACTCGGCGGCGAGCTGTTCGTTCTGATCGACGTCGATCTTCACCAGTTCGAAGGCACCATTGTGCTCTGCGGTGACCCGTTCGAGCAGGGGGCCCAACGTCTTGCACGGGCCACACCACTCGGCCCAGAAGTCGACCACGACCGGAACCTCCTGGCTCCGTTGCAGTACGGCCACGCCAAAGTCGGCAGCCGTGATGTCTTGAATGTATCGATCGGGCATTCTCCGCCAGCTCCGGGATCGGATTCGATACAGGTTAGTTGTTCTCAGGTTTGCTACCGTCCATGGCATGGAAACCTCCAGCGGGGCTCCGTTTGGGCCCGTACTCACTGCGGTCATCACTCCCTTCGACTCGAGAGGTGCCGTCGACTACGGCGCCTTCTGGAAACTGGTTCGCCATCTGCTGTCGAATGGCTCAGACGGAGTTGTCGTTGCGGGTACCACCGGCGAGTCGCCGACGCTGTCGA
>CAMYJM010000222.1 GCA_947258635.1 uncultured Acidimicrobiaceae bacterium | reverse complement strand
GGAGGAAATCGCCGATCGCCTCGCAGAGGGGACACGGCGGCACCATGACGACTTCCGCAGGTGTGCGGACTGCGCCCAGATCTACTGGAAGGGGTCTCACTACGCCCAGCTGCAGAGTGTCGTGGATCGCATCAAAGATCTCTGATCAGTGCGTACGTGGCTCCTGACACGGTCGCGAGAACGTCAGCGACGAAATGCCCGAGTGGCTTTCCGGCGCCCTTCATACGGAAACGACCAGCCGACAGTGCCCCGGGCCGAACCTGATACGGCTCGACGCAGAAACCCGGTGGCGCCCCACCGCGGCCCTCGCTGGATCGCCACCCGCCGTCGGGGCGCGACGATTCCGTAAGCTGCGCCGATGGAATACGCACGATCCGTTGACGATGTTCTCGCCGAGCTGGAGGAGATCGCCACCCGTGACGGTAGCTGGGGCTATGGGCGGGCCTTCACCTACGTCTTCGACGGCCCGGATCTCGAGCCGGTGACGAGCGCCGCGATGCGGCTGTTCGCCGCCTCGAACGGGCTCGATCCGACCGCCTTCCCGAGCTTCTTGAGGTTCGAGAACGACCTGGTCGCCTTCGGGCGCGAGCTGCTGGCCGGTGACGAAGGCGTGGTCGGTTCGGCCACCTCCGGCGGCACCGAGTCGATCATGCTCGCCGTCAAAGCAGCGCGCGACAGGGCTCGTGCCGGTGGCGCCACCGGGCGGCTCAACATGGTGGCTCCCATCACGGCGCACGCCGCGTTCCACAAGGCGGCCGCCTACCTGGATCTCGAGATCCGGACGACCGCCGTCGATGGGGAATTCCGCGGTGTCGTCGACGACGTAGCAGCCGAGATCAACGACGACACGGCGTTGGTCGTTGCCTCGGCACCTTCATACACGCACGGTGTGGTCGATCCAATCGCTGAGATCGGCGCCGTTGCTGCCGAGCGTGCCAAGTGGTTCCACGTTGACGCGTGTGTCGGTGGGATGGTGCTGCCGTTCGTCGACCAGTCGCCGCGTTTCGACTTTGCGATCGATGCGGTGGACTCGATCTCGGTCGATCTCCACAAGTATGGGTACACCCCTAAGGGTGCTTCGCTGGTTCTATATCGCAACGCCGAGCTGCGCTCTCACCAGTACTTCGCCACTGCCGCCTGGACGGGCTATCCGGTGGCCAATGCCACCGTGCAGTCGACCAAATCGGGAGCTCCCCTGGCCGCGGCCTGGGCCGCAGTCCAGCGCCTGGGTGAGGTCGGGTACCGGCGGCTGACGGCCGACGCCTGGCATGCGACCAACCTCGTTCTCGACGCGGTCCGCTCGGCACCCGGGGTGGATCTGCTGGCCGAGCCGGACGCACCGCTGTTCGCGGTCACATCGGCCAATGTGTTCGCTCACGGAGAGGCGATGCGGCGCCGCGGCTGGATCGTGGGAGTGACCCCGTCGCTGGGGCCGTCCCCGGCCCACCTTCACATGACGATGACTGCGGGCCATCTCTCGCAGGCTGCGGAGCTGGCCACCGATCTGGTTGCGACCGCGGCGCCGGCGGGGGAGGGGCCGGTGCTGCCGCCGGGCCTCGATCTGAGCGGGCTCGACCCGGAGATGATCGGCGGTCTGCTCGACTCGTTTGACCTCGAGCGCGATCGAGCTCTGATCGATGCGGCCGTCGACTCCTTGGACCCGGACGCTCGCGCCGCCGTGATATCTGCCGTGTTGCAGCACCTGTACCGATGATCGTTGCCTTGCCCGCCGCGGCGATGCTCCTGGCCGTCGGCTGGGCGCTGCGCCGCACGGTTCCGGCTCGAGGCGGTCTATTGGCCATCGTGCCGGCTGCCATCTTCGGCGGTTTGGTGGCGCTGCTGTTGCGGTTGGGCGGCGGGCTGCCGGGCTCAGTGGATGGCTGGCAGGATGCGGCGTATCACCTCTTCGGGATCTCCTTTCTCGCCATCGGCCTCACCCCGACCGGAGACGCCAAGCTCCGCAAAGGAGCTCTCTGGATGGGAATCGGCCAGTGGGCCACGTTCGCGCTGCAGGCCGCCGCGGGGGGTCTTGTCGTGTTGGCGCTGGGCTCGGTTCCCGACGGTTTCGGCTTTCTGGCGCCGATGGGCCTGAACGAGGGCCCGGGCCAGGCGCTGTCGATCGGGCGCCTGTGGGAGGACGACTACGGGTTCGCCAACGCTGCCTCGATTGGGGCGACTATCGCCTCGATCGGGTTCCTCGTTGCCTACGGAGGTGGCCTCCTGGCTGTTCGCAACCGCGATCGCCGCGTCGGTTCCTTGCCGAGTCTGGGGTGGTGGAGCCGGGAGACGGTGGCATGGGCCTTGGCCCTCACGTTGGGCTACACGCTGCTGTATCAGCTCGTTTTCCACGGCTTCGGCCTGATTGGCGAGGATCTGCGTGACCTGGTGCTGGCGGTGATGTTCTTCGTTGCGTTGCTCGCCGGAATGGCGGTGCGGGTTCTGTTGTCGCGCCGCGGGATCGTCATCGACGGCGACCAAACGCGAACCGTAGCGATGGTGGCGGTCGACTGGCTGACAGTGGCCATCCTCGGCTCTCTCACTTGGGAGGCGATCAGAGGCGTCGCCGCCTAGCTGGTCGCGGTAATCGTCGGCGCGGTGGTTGCGACTGTGGCGGTGCTGTGGGTGGCGCGGCGCTGGATCGATCAGTGGCGCCAGGAGAGGGCTCTGGCGCTGTTCGGCACCGTCACCGGAACCGCCGCTTCCGGTCTGGCGCTGCTTGCCCTCGTGGATCCCGAACTCGAATCCCCCGTGTCCGCCGAGCTGGGGGCGATGGTGGTCGTGTCGGCACCGGCGGTGCTCGGCGGGATTGGGCTGGCGACCGCCGCGGCCTCGGGGGCGGTATCGGTCGCCCTGGCAACGGCCGTTTTCGCCGTGGTCGGGATCGCTTCGCTTGCGGTGTTGGCGGCGGTTATGGGACGCGTTGCCGAGTAGTGCGGCTCCAGGACTTCTGGCTCATAACCCGAAGGTTCCTCCGAGCAAGCGGCGGCCGTGAAGGCGAGCACGACGGCTGGTGCTATGAACCTCCGCCGCGCGGTGCTCGTGCACATCGCCGGACGCGATGCTCCCGTCATTCGGACTCGGGGCGGTTGGGGTATGCGATCTCGGGATCGCTCATCGTGGCCCATCGGCGCAGTGCCCCGACCCAGGTCAGCCCGAGTGTCACGACAACGGCGGCGGCGAGGAGCCACGGTGCCGGTGCCCACCACCCCAGCAGCAACACGACCGCAGCAGCCGCCAGCAAGGATACCGAAGCATTGCCGTACAGCGCCGGCAGCCGGTCGGAGTCGCCGAGGCTCCGGAACAACACCACCATCGACACGAGTCCGACCGCTACCGAGCCGGTGAGCAGCCAGGCGCCGGCGGCAGGCGAGGCACCGTCCGAGCCGTGCTCGACGAGGCTCACCATCGCCGCGCCGCTGGCGGCAATGGACATGGTGACCGGGAGGTGGGAGAGCATCCACTGGGCGTGCCAGCCGGTCGTGCCCGAGCCCTTGGGCAGCCGCCGGCCGGCGAAGTCGAAGAACGTCCACCAGAAGGCGAAGCCGATCATGAGGCCCAGAAGGCCGGTGGCAGCGACTTCGGCGGTTCGTTCGGCTTCGGACAATCCTTCCACGACCCCGACGATCACCTCGCCGAGGACGATGATGGTGAAGAGCCCGAAGCGCTCGGCCATAGAGTCCGTCACGACGAGCCCGCTCGTGAGGTCGCCTCGCGCGGTGGCTGTGCCCATCAGTATCGATCCGACACCCCACAGCGCCACGAATGCGGCCCAGACCATGAGCCGAGCGTCATCGGCGAGGAATGAACTGCCCGCCAGGACGATGACGGAGGTCACCATCCCGGCGAGGTAGCGCGCGGTGATGGGTCCGTATTCCTCCGGGTCGACGCGTCGCACCGAATACCAGAGGTACGTGAGCACCACGAAGTACGCGACGTAGGTCCATGCGAACTCCGTTCCTGCTTCCCCGGTTGCCTCGCCGGTGAACACCGCCAACAGCGCCAGTATCAACATCTGCAGGAAAACGAACATGCGGGTCCGACCGTCCTCCCGCCCGTGCAGCTCGTAGTAGAGGGTCCCGTTCAACCATGCGATCCAGATCAGTGAGAAGACCACGGCGAACTCGGCTGCCCCTCGCCAGGACACATGCCCGGCAAGGTGATGGGCCGCTCTGGCGATGACCACCACATACGTCAGGTCGTAGAACAGCTCGAGGAAGCTGACCGTCCTGTCGTGCTCGACCTCGCCGTGGGCGCGAGGAGGCTGCCAGAAGCGGTCGAGGAACCGTCGTCGACTCTGCTGCTCACTCATGGGCACGTACTGTATCGGGGGTGTGGTGGTGAACGGTTGCTCGGCTTCAGCCCGCTCGTCTACGGAGTCGGGTCGGGACCGTCGTCAGCCGCCGATCACAACGCCCTCATACGTGCCTCCCGTGGCGACTATGGCGTCAACCGCGAGTACCCCGTGCAGGCCGTGCGTCAAGATCATCAAGCCGGCAACGTTGCCGCCCACGCTGGTCTTGCCCAAGTAGGTGATGTCTGCCTGCGCGGGCAATCCGTCGAGCGTCCCGGTGAATTCGAGGTGGGACCGGAATACGTCTCTGAACGTGCCGGGCGGATTCACAAGCACCTGATCACACGATGCGAACACGAGCGCTGTGGTGACTCCGGTGGCGGTTCCCTCGAGCGTGCCGCTGAAGAAGAGGTCACCCTCCACCTCGAGCAAGCATCTGGACCCATGGGGAGTCAACGTGAGTGTGGCGAAATCAACCATGGCCGTGAACTCGCCCTCTGCCTCGAGTACCGACGCAGCGCTCGCGGTCGGCGTCACGGCTACCAGCAATGCCGGGAGCATGACCAGCACAATCCTTCTGATCTGAGTCCTCCTCCGCGCCGCGTTATCCAGTCCGAGGGCTCACCGTCGACAAACCTCACGTGGGCGGATCCAATCGCCGCTTGCACCCCAACTCGGCAGTACCGGCGCCGTCATCTCCGCTCGAGGATCGTGCTGCTCGCCGGCCCGATGTCGCGGCTCCACATCGGGCGTGCCTCTGTCTGCACTCGAACCCCCTTGGCACCGACCGATACATCCGAATGTACACCACGAAGCCGCTGGGTTGCGACGGGTCCTCGCATCGAGCCTGCCACGGTCGATCCGCTTCGGCCAGCCGTGCC
>CAMYJM010000221.1 GCA_947258635.1 uncultured Acidimicrobiaceae bacterium | reverse complement strand
GGCCGCCGTAGATGCGGGATACGACCTCGTTGATGTTGAGCCCGGTATTGAGCAGCGAGGAGCCGACGCCACCTTCGCCGTTGGTACCGTGACAAGTGGCGCAGCGGCCGAGGTAGACCTCGGCCCCGGTCATCACTCCGCCGGTGGCGTCGCCGGGGGGCTCGGTTGTGTCTACCGGGGGGGTAGTGGTGTCACTGGGCGCGGCCGACCCGCCACCTTCGGCAGCAATTCGAGCCTCCAGATAGGCCACCGTGGCCTTCAGGTCGTCACCGGTGATGCGGTCACCGAATCCCGACATGCCGCCGTACCCGTTGACGATCGCCGACTCCAGCTGGTCCGTGGTCATCTTGCTGTCCTTCAGCGCCCGGGCGGAAGCGCCCGAAGCGTCGACTCCGTGGCACAGGGCACAGTTCTCGGTGTAGACCACCGCGCCGAGCGCAATGGGAGAGACCCCTCCGCTCGGCGAGGCGCCTCCGAGGTCGGCCACGAACTGGGCGATGGCGTCGATCTCATCTGCCCCCAACAGGGCGCTATAGCCGGGCATCCCGCCTTGGCCCTCGGCGGTGACGGCCGCGATCTCTGCGACCGCGAGGGTGGTTCCGCGCAGCGCCGGACCGGACCCGCCCGTGCCGTCGGCGGCGTGACAGCCGGCACAGTTGGCCTCGTACCCGGCGGCACCGGCTTCATTCGTCGCCGGCGGCCCAGTGGGATCGGGCGGATTGTCGCGGAGGCTCTCGGCGTAGCGGCTCACCGCCTGGATCTCCTCCGGGCTGAGCGTCGGCCCAAATCCCGGCATGCCGGCCACGCCGTTGGTGGTGATGCGTACGACATCTTCGAACGAGGTGGTTGCCCCGCGGATGCTGGGGGCCACCACACCCTCGCCGTTCGACCCGTGGCAGGGAGCACATTGCCCCGTCCAGATCTCCTCGCCGACCGTCGAGGCCTCGACAAACCCGGCCACATAATCCGTGATTCCCTGGAGCTCGTCCGGCGTCAGCGTCAAGGAGTAGCCCGGCATCGCCCTGACGCCCTCGGCGATGATGCTGTATCGGTCGTCGTCCGACAACATGCTGGTCTCCAGGCCGGGGCCGACCCCACCCTCGCCGGCCGAGCCGTGGCAGGGGGCACACTGCTGGACGTAGATCTGGGCCATGGCAAAACTGTCCAAATACGAGGCAAGACCTTCGATCTGTGCTGCCGATAGCGTCGGTCCGTATGCGGGCATCCCCCCGGAGCCATTGGTGATGATCGCGATCCGCTCCGTGATATCCAGCGGGCTTTCGGTGAGCGCCCCGCCGACGCCACCTTCGCCCTCGTTGCCGTGGCAGGCGGCGCACTGGGCCCCGTAGAGCTCGGCGTATTCGTCGTTGGATTGGTACCCCGCACGGGCCGCGGCCGACGGAGACGAACCGAGCAGCAGGATCACGCCGACCATCGCCGCGAGCACAATCGCCGAGCCGAGCAGCCAGCCGGCCCCCGGTCGTGGTATCGGTCGATCTGTCATCTACTGGCACCGCCTTCGATCCAGGCGAGGATCGTGTCGATATCTTCCTGAGCGAGCGCTTGCCCGGGAGGCATGATCCCACCGGTCGTTTGCGTACCCAAAACCTTCTGCGCCAGCACACTGTCGGCGACGTTGCCTGCGACCACGACGGAGCCGCTGGCCCCGGTCGTCACTGCCGAGTCGTAGTCGGAGGCCGTCCAACCCCCTGCCGCGCCGTGGCAGCCGGTGCAGCTGGCCTGGAAGATCGGGAGCACGTCCTGCTCGAAGCTCACCGCCTGCGGCTCATCGGGCGGCGCCGAGGTGTCGGTGTCACCCGGCGGCTCCGTCGTGGTGGGGGCGGAGGTTGCCGGCGGCGCGGTGGTGGCCGGGGCCTCTCCGCTGAGTCGGTCGCGGGCGTCGAGCAAGAAAGCGTGCATAACGTCGATATCGGAGTCCGTCAGATCCTCCTGCGAGTAGGCGGGCATACCGCCGGGTAGCCCGCTACGGGCCACCGCGCCGAGCCAGTCCCGCGTGGCGAAGGCGGGCGAGCGCGCCGCCGCGGTTCCCTGCGCGTTGATCCCGTGGCACCCGGCGCATCCCAGGCTCATGAACAGCACCCGGCCGTCATCGATGGCATCGCCGGTCAGAGATTCGTCGGAGTGGCCGGGTCCGGCGTACATGTAGCTTGCCTCGAGGTATGCGACCGCGGTGCGGTCGTAGCCCTCCGGGTTGAGGTTGGAGTGCGTTTCGGGGCCTCGCAGCAACAGGGCCACCAGTGCGACGGCAAGGACCGTCATGCCACCGGTGACGAGTATCGCCAGGTTGAGGCGGAGGGGACCGGCGGCTGCCCGAGGAGCCGAAGCGGCGTCGTCCGAGTCGCCCTGGTTGCGCGCGATGAAGACCGTGCCGGAGGCGGCCGCAATCATGATGGCCCATGCGGCCATGATGATGAACGGCACCAGCCAGGAGCCGAGTCCGGGGATGGAGACGCCGGCCTCCGACTCCACGAGCTGGGTTCCAACCCGGATCGGGATCGAGACCGACTTGGGAACCACATCGGGGTCATCGACGACCTCGACGCGGATCGTGTGGAGCCGGCTGACCGAGAACGTGGGCTGCAGCGTGGCCACTCCGATCACGTTGCTGTCGGCCGTGCCGAGCTCGACCTCGCCGGAGACCCCGGCGAAGCTGGCGTCGCCGTAATACACCACGGTCACGGCCTCGACCGGTTGCCCCGTTGTGCCGTCCCGCACGGTGGCGGTTATCTCAACCGTTTCGCCGAGGAAGCCCTCGTCCGGAGCGGCGACCTCCAGGATGAGGTCCTCGGCGCTGGCGACCCCCGCCATCGCAAACACGGCGACTGTCGCGACAAATGTGACGGCAAACGCTCGCAGTGGGGCCCTCATTGCCCCGCCTCCATCTCGAGCTTGCCTGCGGCGGCATCCCTTTCGGCCTCAACCTCTGCCATGTCGACCTCGAGTTTGGCGGCAAGCTCCTCCCGCTCCTCCACCATTTCGTAGACGGCCATGATCGGAAAGACCTTCACGAACAGGATGACGAGCAGCGCGAACCAGGCAAAACCACCTGCTGTGATCGACCACTCCACCCAGGACGGGGCGTAGTTGGCCGGCTCGTAGGACAACAAGGGAGCCCGCAAGCCGGTAACGACGATGAAGTACCGCTCGACGAACATCGCCAGGTCCACCAGGATGGCTGCGGCGACGATGCCCCCGATAGTGCGTAGTGGCCTGATGAACATCATGATGATCGGGATGATCAGCCCGCCGATCATGTAGAACCAGAAATAGGGGGCGAACTCCTCAACGAACAGCTGGCGGAAGACGAACTCGGCGCCCTCTTCGAGCTTGAATCCGGCAGTGACGTATTCTGAGATATTCGCGTAGAGCATCACCGCCGCCATCGCCGCCATCAGATAGGCGAGGTACTGGAAGTGCTTCAGCGTGACGAACTTCTCCAAGCGGTAGACCTTGCGCAGGATCGCCATCATGATGATGAGGGTGGCGATCCCCGAGAAGATGGCGCCGGCCACAAAGAAGAACCCGAAGATGGCGCTGTTCCACGCCTCACGCAGCGTCATTGCGAAGATCCACGACACCACCGTGTGAACCGAGACGGCGATCGGGATGATCACGAGCATCATGACCGTGATCGACGTGTGCAATTGGCGCTTCTGCGTGTTTGTCCCCCGCCAGTTGATCGAGAGGACCTTGTAGAGCCAGATCTTCCAGCCGGCAACCTTGCCGCGGAGGCGTTCATGGAAGAACGCCAGGTCCGGGATCATCGGCAAGTAGAGGTAGACAAGGCTCGCCGTCAGGTACGTTGTGATGGCTGTCACGTCCCACACGATCGGCGACTGCAGCCGGCCGTAGATCAGCACGTTGAACAGCCGATCCGGGCGGCCCAGGTCGACGATGACGAAGAAGGCGCCGGTCATGAGAGCCACGGCGGTGATGAACTCCGCCATGCGCGTGACCGGCGTACGCCATGTGGCGTTGGAAACACGCAGAATTGCCGAGATCAGAGTGCCGGCGTGGCTGATGCCGATGAAGAACACGAACAGCGTGATGTATATGCCCCACGAGATCCGGTCTCGCATCCCGGTTACGACCAGGCCCTCGCTGATCTGAACATAGTAGGCATAGCCCGCCCAGGCCATGACGGCCAACAGGCCGCCAACCAGGAGGTAGTAGCCGGGGGTGGTCGTTCGCGCCGGCGCCAGCGTCGTTTCTTCGAGGTCGGATCGCCAGCGGCTCATCGAGTCCATGACACACTCCCATCAGCGACCCGGGTCCAGGGCCATTGAATTGGCAGCCTGCCCTCCCGGGTGGGCACCCGACCGACCGCCTCACCGTGGCCAGGGATGTAAAACACTCGTGGCTGAGTCCCCAACTCCTCCTTGATGTGAAAGGCATTGTTGTCGGCTAGATAGCGAGAAATCGAGACCAGTTCCCGCCCGTTCGTGGCGAGGTCTTCCTCGAGGTCGCCGTAGTAGATCGCCCTATGCGGGCAACCCTGAATGCAGTAGGGGAGAGTGCCGGCCCGAACCATGTCCGGGCAGAAGTCGCACTTCATCACAGTGCCCTTCTTGGCGGGAACCTGCGTCTCGATGTCGTACTCTGCCAGCAGAGCTTCCGGGGGGACCGGCGGCGCGCCCCAATTGAAAGAGCGGCGGTCGTAGGGGCAGGCGGCCATACAGATGCGGCACCCGATGCAGCGTTCCTGGTCGATCAGGACGAGCCCCTCGGGAGTGGAGAAAGTGGCGGCGACCGGGCACACGTTCACGCACGGCGGGTTCTGGCAATGCTGGCAGGGCGTGGGGACGAAGCGGGTGCCTTCACCCGCGACCTCCTCTTCGAAGACTTCGATCCACTCCATGGGCTCTGGAGTGAGGTGGCCTTCGATGCAGGCCGTGGTGCACTGGGGCGGCAGTCCAATACTCTGACAGCCGTCGCACGATCGCAGGTCGATGATCATGGTCCACTGTCGGCGGCGGGCCATTTGGGTGACCTCGGCCGCAGCCAGCGGCTCGGCCGGTTGGGCGAGGATGCCCTGGAGCACCTTCGGGATGACCTTGATCGGCCCGACGAAGAGGGCCGTCATGCCGAACATACGGATGGCGGTGCGGCGGTCGATGGCCCAGATCCCGTCGGCGAAGAGCCGGCCTTTCCAGTCATCGCGGGGGGAGGCC
>CAMYJM010000220.1 GCA_947258635.1 uncultured Acidimicrobiaceae bacterium | reverse complement strand
TACACGGTCGACTTACTGGCAAACGATCTGCTGGCGGCCGCCGACGCGGCCGGAGTCGACCGATTTCACTTGTGCGGGCTGTCCATGGGCGGGCACATCGGCTTGTGGCTGGCGCGCCACCGCCCGGAGCGGCTCCGCTCTCTCATCGCCTGCAACACCGCCGCCAAACTCAGTACACCCGAGGCGTGGGAGGAACGGACAGCAGCCGTCACCTCGGGCGGCATGGATTCGGTCCGCCAAGCCGTCATCGGCAACTGGTTCGCTCCCGGCTTCCCCGCGGCCTATCCCGAGCGCCACGACGAGGCGCACCGGGTGTTCGCCGCGCTGTCGCCACAAGGCTATACCGGATGTTGCGCGGCGCTGGCGGCATCAGATCTGGCGGGAGCCGTCGCCGGGATCAACGTAGCAACTCTCATCATCGGCGGCGCGCACGACGTGGCGACCCCGCCGGCGCAGGCCGCGTGCCTCCATGAGACGATCATAGGCAGCGAACTCACGATCTTCGACGGCGCCGCCCACCTGTCGAACCTCGACGTCCCGGACGCGTTCACCGCTCGCCTGCGGTCGTTTCTGGACGGCCACTGAGGAGGCCGAGGTCAGTCGGCGTCCGCCGGGTGCCATACGATCACGGCCCGCTTGGAGTGGGCGACGACCCCGGTAGCCACGCTGCCACCGAAGAGGCGGCTCAAGCCGGAGCGTCCGTGCGTTGTCATGACGACGGTGCCGTCGTCGCCGGTGAAATCGACAATCGCCTCCGCCGGGTTGTCCCGGTGGAGCACCTCGTATTCGGCGTCGATAGCGTGCGACTCCCGAATCTGCCCGGCGAGTCGCCGCAGGTAGCCCACGCCGATGCTGATGGCATCGACACCCATGTGCACCGAGCTTTCGAGACTCGGCGAAACCACAGTCACGACCCAGGCGGGCACGTCGAGGGCGCGCGCCAGATCACCGGCCACCGGCAAGATTGCCTCCGACAGGGGCGAGCCGTCGACCGGGACCACCAGACGGGAGGTGTGCTCGCCGGGGCTGGCATCCATCTCGGGGCCGACCAGGATCACCGGACGTCTCATCTCCCGGGTGACGCCTTCGGCAACAGAGCCGATGTGGCCTTGGTGCGGCAACAGGGACGCCGCAGTGGCCATGCACACCATGCCCCCATCGCCGGCCACTTCCACGATGGCCGCCACGGGGTCGGTTGCGCTGCTGGCTTCAATGGCAACTTCTATGCCGGCGAGGTGCTGATCGGCGACTGATTGCATCCACGCTTCAATCTCGGAGTCGGCATCGGCGGCCGCGGCAAACAGCCGCACGCCAAGCCCCAGGCGACTCGCAATCCGTCCGGCGACGGGGACGGCGCGGCCGCTGGCGTCGCGGCCGTCGAGCGGAACGATCAGCTCGCTCACCTCGGTGTTTGGTGTCTCCGCCATGTCTGATACCTCCAGGCTGCAGAACCTCAATCAGGGGTCGCCAAGCCTATCGCAATCGCCGGCGGTCCCGGCACTCTGCGCGCCACGCGGGAGGTGGGAGCGCATCGGTCTGATCGCGGCGCGTCGTCTGCCAAGGGCACGCGACCGTCGAACCGTCCCTCCTAACCGTTCTCCGTCTCTTGTATCCATGACGATTGAACCATGCGTGCCCGATCCGGCCACCGCGACTCAGTCGCCGGGAGTCCGAATCCGGCCTCGGCCGTCACGGCCCGGCGGCGATCTGGGGACCAGGCCGCCAGGGCGGCGGTTCGGCCGCTCGGCTCGCCCAGCAGCGCGATGGGGTGGCCGGCGAACAATGGGGAGCGTGCCCGAAACGAGAACGTCTCCAGCGGGCCGGGGCCGTTGCGCTGGGCCAGGTCGGCCAGCAGCATCGCAGTCAGCGGGCCGTGAACGACGAGTCCCGGGTAACCCTCAGTCTGAGTGACGTAGGGGTGGTCGTAGTGGATGCGGTGCGCGTTGAAGGTGAGGGCCGAGTACCGAAAGAGCATCACGGCGCCCGGTGTGATGGTCTGCGACCACGGTGCCGTGGGGATCGCATCCGGGCCGGGCGGGTAGGACGGGGCTTCAGTCGGAGCTTGCCGATAGACGATGTCGTGCTCGGCGACGACGCAGAGCCCCTCCTCGCCGGTGACCTCGTAGCGGATGAGGACGAAGACGAGCGGCCCGCTGCCACCCTGCTTCTCGGAGACACTCACAACCCCGCGGGTGCTCTGGGCCCGCTCGCCGATATGCAATGGCCGGCGGAATTCGTAACGGGCTCCGGCGAACATCCGGCGGGGGAGGGCCACCGGGGGGAGAAACCCGCCGCGTTCGGGATGACCGTCGACTCCCAATCCGGAGTGGGGAACGGTCGGTAGGAAGAACAACCAGTGCCATAGCGGCGGCAGCGGGTCGCCGGCGGCCGGCGGCGGGCCCTCCCGGTCGAGGGTGGCGTGGAGGGCTTGCGCCGGCCACAGCGTGATGACATCGGCGGTTTCCTCGCGATTGCCGATCCAGGCGTGCAGATCATCAGGCACCCGCCACCACCTCCCGGTCGAACAGGGTCGCAATCTCGGCGGGGCCCATTCCGAGCACTCCGCTGAGGATCTCCTCGGTGTGCTCGCCGAGGAGGGGGGCCGGGCGCGGCGGCTCTCGCTCGGCACCGATGTCGATCGGGGAACCCGGCGTGAGCAGGTTGCCGATGCCCGGCTGGTCGATCTCCGCCAGCATCGGGTTCGCCGTCGACGCCCGGGGATCGTCGGCGAGCAACTCCTGCACCGTCTGGTACGGGCCCCAGAGCACCCGGTGGGCGTCAAAACGGCGCGCTACCTCGGCGAAGGGAGTTGCGGCAAACCACGGCTCGAGTATGGCGGCGATCTCCTCCCGGGAGTCGAAGAGGTCGCCATCGCTTGCTATCGGCCGGCCCAGCTCGGCTTCGAGGGCGGCGACTGCCTGTTCCGTTCCCGTCGCCTCGGCCAGGCCGCGGAACTGCCGCGCCGTGATCGCCGTCACCATCACCCGCCGGCCGTCGGGTGTGATGAAGTCGCGGCCAAATGCTCCGTAGAGGTAATTGCCGTAGCGAGGCCGGGCGACGCCGTTGATCGTGACCTCGCCGATCTGGCCGAGGTGGCCCAGGACGGCAATGGCGACATCGGCCAGGGCGATCTCGAGCAGCCGGCCGTGACCGGCGCGGGTGCGTTTCCGCTCGGCGGCCAGGATCGCCGTCGCCGCCATCATCCCCGTGATCAGGTCCCACGACGGGAGCACCGAGTTGACGACACCTTCGTGGTCGGCGGGCCCGGTGATGGCGGGGTAGCCGACGGCGGCGTTGACCGTGTAGTCGACTGCGGTAGAGCCGTCCCGGTTGCCGAGGATGCGGCACATGATGAGGTCGTCACGGCGGGCCCGCAGTAGCTCGAAATCCGTCCAACCGCCTGCCGGATAGTTGGTGAGGAAGATCCCGGCGTCGGGGCCGGGTGCCGTGATCAGCGCCGTTGCGAGGTCGCGGCCTTCGTCGGACCGCAGGTCGATGGCGATGGATCGTTTCCCCTTGTTGAGCCCGGCCCAGTAGATGCTCTGTCCCTCGGACGTCACCGGCCAGCGTCGATAGTCGAGGCCCCCGCCGATCGGATCGAATCGGATGACGTCGGCGCCGAGCTGAGCCAGGGTCATCCCGCCGAGAGGAGCCGCCACGAAGGCGGATCCCTCCACCACCCTCATCCCGGCCAGCAAAGCCATCTCGATCAACGCCTCCAGACTCGGCGAGTGTACCCAGGTGGTACATGGCGGTGGATCCGAGGAAAGGCCACGAGGGTACCAAGGCAGGGACCGATCCGGCCCGGGGCTCAGCTCGAGCCGGCTGCGCAGCGGAATCCGACGCGAGGGTCGGCTGCGGAGTGCGAAGAGTTGCGGAACATGCAGCGCCCTTGCTCCACCATGAGATCAGGGTCGTCGTGGCGGAACAGCCAGGCGCCGCCGCGGATGGAATGGTTCCATCGCGGTTCCGCCCCGAGCGGGTTCACCCTCTCGAGGGTCGAGTAGGCGTCTCGGTCGTACCAGTCCGCTACCCACTCCGCGGCGTTGCCTGCCAGGTTGCATACGCCGTCGGTGCTGGCGCCGCCGACCGGATCACCGACGGAACGCAGTTGGGCCGGCGCATCGCCAGGGAAGGCCAGCCAAGTCCATGGCTGATCCAGGTCGTTGAGGGGCACCAGAGTCGTGTTGAGATTGGCGGCTTCCCAGTGCTCGCCCCACGGGTAGTCCAAGCCGCTTTCGCCACGGCAGGCCCGCTCCCATTCCGCCTCGGTCGGCAGTCGCTTTCCCATGCTCGTGCAGTACGAGGCTGCCTGCTGCCATGACACCCCGACCACCGGCTGGGTTGCCGCGCCGTCCGGGTACGCACCGCCGATCCAGTAGACCGGGGCGCGTTCGCCGGTGTGATGCAGGTAAGTGGCATATTGGAGATTGGTCACTTCGTAGCGGTCGATGGCGAAGGCGTCGAGGTACACCGGCCGCGCCGGTTGCTCGTCGGGCCGTCCGGTGGTGCTGCCCATCTCGGTCCACCCGCTGCGGATGGAGACCACACTGGCGTTGAGGACGGCGGCGACGCCGCTGAGCCGGTCCTGTTCCTCGAGCCAGCGCAGTAGTTGGACTTCCGTAGCCACCGCAAGCCCAGGCACCATGGCGGTGAGCCGATCGGCGGCCGTGTCCAGGCCGAGGGTGGCTGCCTCATGGTCGGGATCGGCCTCCGCCGCCAGCCGGTACTCCTCGAACGCCGCTATCCAGTCCCCGGCTGCGGCCGCAGTGTCCCCGGCTGCCACGTGGCCATCGGTCAGATCGCCCGGGGCGCAGCCGGCGATGAGGGCCATCAGCACCATGGCCAGGATTGACGCGCTTCGCCGAGTCGGCATCCAGGGTCGCCTTTTGGTTCTAGCTTGCGTCCGGCAGGCTCCGGTTTCAAGGGCGCAATTGGACCGCCCTCGACGCGGCCGCGGCCCGCCTGCCGATCGTCGGCGACATCATGTTGACTGTGACGTTGCTCCCGTCGTCGGGTACTCAGGTGCTAGAAAGGCGAAGCATCGTCTAACCGGGAGCCGGAGCTGACTGCTCGCAGCTATCTATTCGTGCCGGGAGATCGCGCCGACATGCTCGCCAAGGTCGCCGGGCGCGGCGCCGACGCCGTGATTGCCGATCTCGAGGATGCGGTGGCGCCCGTCAGCAAAGCCGCCGCCCGGGCCACCGTGG
>CAMYJM010000219.1 GCA_947258635.1 uncultured Acidimicrobiaceae bacterium | reverse complement strand
CCGGAGAGCGAAGAATGCTGTGCCGCCGGTAACGCCGAACCCTCGGGGCGAGATGCTCGAGAAGATCCCGCCGATTGCCGCCAGTACCGCTCCGAGCGCCCATGCCAGGGCGAAGATTCTGCCGGCGGAAATCCCCTGAGCCATCGCGGCCTCCTGGTCGAACGCCGTCGCCCGCATGGCCACTCCGATGCGAGTCCGGAAGAACAGAATCAATGCGATGACAACGACGATCGCGGTGATGATGACGGCGATGAACACGTGAGGAACGATGATCCCGCTCCAATTGGACAGGCTGAGGATTCCCCAAGGGCTACCGACGCTGAGAACGCCGCCCTGGCCGATCAGGTCGCCAACGAATGTCCGCAAGATGATGTCAATGCCAATCGTGATCATCGCAATCGAAAACATTGGCTCACCGATCATCGGCCTGATGAATAGCCGTTCGATGACCATCCCCACTATTGCCGCAACCACGACCGCCACGAGCGCCGAGATAATGAATGTCAGGGTGGCCGGCCACGACTCGAAGAACCGACCCGGCCAGTTGATCGTCGTCACGAAGTATGCCGCCAGATAAGCCCCGACCGCGGCCACCGCACCATGGGCGAAGCTGAGTACCTGAGTCGACTTGAAGATGATGACAAATCCGAGGGCCAGAATGGCGTAGATCGATCCGAGGGCCAGACCGTCGATCAGCTTCGTCAGGAACACGTCAAACGAGCTTGCCGCCTGCGCGAAAACGAGCGTCGAGCCGAGCATCAGTACATCGACTCCACCAGGTCGCCGAACATGTCGATCATCGAGGATCGCTTCAGCTTCTGGGTTGCAGTCAGCTCGCCGTCCTCGTGGTCCAGTTCCTTGGGGATCATCCGGAACTTCTTGATTTGCTCGACAGTGGCGAACTTCTCATTGGTCTCGTTGACTACCTTCTGTACCAGCTCGAGCACTTCGGGCTTCTCCCCCAGGTCGCGGTAGGTCGTGAAGGGAATGCCGCGCCGCGTCGCCCAGTCCCCCACGGTGTCCAGCTCGATACCGATGAGCGCCGCAACGAACTTGCGGCCGTCGCCGATGACCATCGCCTCCTTGATGAACGGCGACGCCTTGAGCGAGTTCTCGATCTCGGACGGCGAGATGTTCTTGCCGCCCGACGTGATGATGATGTCCTTCATCCGGTCGACGATCTTCACATGAGTGCCGTCGACCCACTCCCCGACGTCGCCGGTCTTGAGCCAACCATCCTCGGTAAACGTTTCGGCGGTCTTCTCGGGCTTGTTCCAGTATCCCTTGAAGACACCCGGGTGCTTCGTCTGGATCTCGTTGGTCTCCGGGTCGAGCCTGAATCCGATGTCCGGATAGGGCTCGCCGACCGTGCCGAGCTTGACCCGGCCGTCGAAGTTGGTCGTGGCCACCGCAACGTTCTCCGTCATTCCGTACAGCTCATAGACCGGGATGCCGAGGCCCATGAAGAACTCGAGCACCTCGGGGGCGATGGCGGCGGCGCCCGAGGCCGTCCACCGCGCCCGCCGCAACCCGACACGCTCTTTGAGCGCCCGGAAGAACAAAGGGTTACCAATGAGGTAGGCGAGGCGGCTCATGACGGTGTGATTGCCGCCGTTGGCGACCCGGGCCTTGCCGATGTAGCTGGCCAGACCGAGGCCGAACTTGGCGACCTGCCGCTTGATCCAGGTCGCGTCGTAGAGCTTGATCACAATTCCGGCGTGGATCCGCTCCCAGATCCGTGGTACGGCGAAGAACAGCGTCGGCTGCACCTCCCGCAGATTCAGCTGAACCGTTTCAATGGCTTCCGCGAAGTTCAATACACAGCCGCTAGAGACCATCGTCCACGGTGAGAAGATACGCTCGGCGACGTGGCACAGCGGGAGGTAGGTCAGGATCTGATCGTTCGGGTTGGGCATCAAATCGCCCGCGATCCTGCCCTTGCTGTTGATGATCTTGTCGATGGCGAACGTCGCGTTGGCGTTGGTCAGCATCGCCCCTTTGGGGGGCCCGGTCGTGCCGGAGGTATACACCAGCGTCATGATGTCTTCCGGCTCGGCCGCCGCCATCAACGCCTCAACGGAGCCCCGATTGGCCGCCCGATGCTCGCGGCCAAGCTGCATGAAATCTTCCCAGTACATGAGTCGAGAATCTGAGTAGCTACGCACCCCGCGCGGCTCCACGTAGACGATGGTCGTGAGGTTCGGGAACGCCTCTGCGGGAAGACCCAGCACCTTATCGACCTGCTCCTGGTCTTCGGCGAGATGGATCTTGGCCCCGGAGTCGTTAAGGAGATACTCGACCTCAGCCGTGGGATTGGTCGGATACAGGCCGGTGGTGATCCCGCGTATCGCAACGGTTGCCAGATCGAGGACTATCCACTGCGGTCGGTCCTCGGAGTGAATCGATACAACATCCCCTACGGTGACGTCAAGTGCCAGCAGGGCGTGGGCTGCGCTGAGAACGTCATCCCACAGCTGGATCCAGGTCCACTCCTGCCAAATCCCGTAGTCCTTTTCGCGCAGCACGACACCTTCGGGAGTCCGCTCCGCCCAGTCGCGGACCCGGGACGCCACCGTCGGATATCCCTGTGCCGCCGCGGACGGCGACGGCTGATCGATAGTCGCCGTCATTCCTCTACCTCCGTTAGCCAAAGCCCGAGCGCGCTCCACCTTAGAGTTTCGCGGCCTCCGATTTCAGGTGATCTCGTGTTCATGCCGGTTTCCTGACTCCGACTATCCGGAATCGCTTGGCGATGAATGCCGGGTCGGTCAGCGACGAGTTCCCGGCGGGATTGGCCCCCGTTGCGTGAAAGTCGCTGAATGCGGCCGACTGGTTCACAAAGAGGCCGCCGGTGAGGTTGAAGGCCACAGACACGCCGGCCTCCACCGCGGCGTCCTCGGCCGCCTCCTGCATCTTCCGATCCGTCGCATAGACCAGCCAGGTGAGGGCACCGTGGCGCCGCGCCGACTCCGTGGCAAGCGCGACGGACTGTTCTGTCGACTCGGTCGCGACGATGTAGATGACCGGCCCAAACATCTCGCGCATATAGGCGTCCTTGGCCGCAGCGTCCACGGCGACGATCGCCGGAGTGCGCACCACCGCCTCCGGGAACTGCGCATTCTTGACTTCCCGGCTCTCCAAGATGACATCGTGACCTGTCGTTGCCGCGTTGATCCGTTCCAACGACGCTTCAGCCTTGATGGCGCCGAGGATGTCGCTGGCCCGATCGTCGTCGGCCAGCAGCCCTTCGATGGCACCGGCGAGGCCGGCCACGACGGCGTCATAGTCAGCGTGCTCTCCGCCAACGTCGATCCCGGTCCGGGGGATGTACACGTTCTGCGGCGTGGTGCACATCTGGCCGCCGTACATCGTCATCGAGACGGACAGGTTGCGGAAGACAGCCTTGAGATCCTCGGCGGAGTCGATGATGACCGAGTTCACCCCGGACTTCTCAGTGAAAACCTCAGCGTGGGTGACGTTCTCCTCGAGCCAGTCTCCGAAAGCCGAGCCCCCGGTGTAATCGACGAGGTTGACCCTGCGATCCATCACGAGATCCTTGGCGATCGGGGCGTCGGGGGTGTCGACGGCCAGTTGCAGGGTGTTGGGGTCGAATCCCGCGTCCGCAAGCACGGCGCGCCCCGTTTCCACAAGGAGCCCCAATGGCATGATCGTCGCCGGATGCGGCTTGACGATGACCGGGTTTCCCGTCACCAGGCTGGCGAAGATGCCCGGATAGCCGTTCCAGGTCGGGAATGTGGAAACGCCGAGCGTCACGGCGATCCCGGCGGGGCGCACCCGCCAAGTCTTGTTGACCACGAGCGGACCTCGCGTGCCCTGGGGCTTCTCCCATCGCATGCGCTTGGGCAGCGCAGTCAGGGCCTCATGGGCGTTTGTGACGGCTTCGAGGCCCCGGTCGAGCGCGTGCGGGCCTCCAGCCTGGAAAGCCATGAGGAACGACTGCCCGGTGGTCTGCATCACGGCATGGGCCATCTCGAAGGAGTTGTGGGCGAGCCGGTCGAGAATCTCGAGGCAAACTCCTGTGCGCTCCTTGATCGGCGCCTTGCCCCAGTCCTCAGTGGCGGCCTCGGCTGCCGCCAGCAGCGCATCGACGGAGACAACCGGGTAGGTCACACCGAGCGCACGACCATATGCAGAAGTCTCACCCCCGGCCGACCACGAGTCGGCGGCCTGGTCGAGGGCGAGACGCTTGCCGAGGCGGGCCTCGAAGGCGGCCTCACCCTCACTCGGGGCGGCTTCGCCGTACGCTCGGGGACTTTCGGGATACGGGCTCCAGAACTGGCGGCTGGCGATCACCTCGCGGGCCTTCTTCAGCGTCTCCCGGTGCTTGCTGTAGAACTCGGTCGGCATGATTCAGAACTTCCTCGTGAGCAGCATGGCGATTCCTTGCCCGACACCGATGCACATCGTGGCCAGCGCCGTCATGGCATCGCGTTCGTGCATCTCGACGACGGCTGTCTGCACGAGGCGGGCGCCGCTCATCCCCAACGGATGGCCCAGTGCGATGGCTCCACCGTTGGGGTTGACATGGGCCGCGTCATCGGGAATTCCCAGTCGGCGGAGCACGGCCAGTGCCTGGGAAGAGAAGGCTTCATTCAGCTCGATCACCTCGACGTCGGCGAGGCTCGTGTTGGTACGGGCCATCAGTTTCACGGTGGCCGGCGCCGGGCCGATTCCCATGATCCGTGGGGGAACTCCGGCGACTGCCATCGACTCGACCGCAGCGAGCGGCGTCAACCCGTACTTCTCGACCGCTTGGCTCGAGGCCACGAGGAGGGCCGCCGCCCCGTCGTTGATCCCCGAGGCGTTGCCGGCGGTGATGGAACCGCCCGGCGCCAACGGGCGCAACGCTGCCAGCCGCTCGAGAGTCGAGTCGGCCCGAGGATGTTCGTCGAGATCGACGAGCACCGGGTCACCGCGGCGCTGCGGAACCGGAACGGGAACGATCTCCTTGGCAAGGCGTCCCGACTTCATCGCCGCCAGCGCCCGCTCCTGGCTGCGGAGGGCGAACGCGTCCTGGTCCTCGCGAGACACGTTGAACTCGTCGGCGACATTCTGGGCGGTCTGGAACATCTCGTCCCGGCCAAAACGCTCCTCCATGGCCGGGTTCACGAAGCGCCATCCGATGGTGGTGTCGTAGATCTCGGCGTTGCGGGAGAAAGCCGCGTCTGCTTTGGGGATCACTTTGGGGG
>CAMYJM010000218.1 GCA_947258635.1 uncultured Acidimicrobiaceae bacterium | reverse complement strand
AACGTCCCGAGTTGGTGGCCCCGCCCAAAGAACGAGGACGGGGACGGAGCGGGCAGCACAGGCACGCCAATGTGTCCTCCCCCGCGAGCGTCAGCGAGCGTTGGGGGCGAGGGGGGTTTGGGTGAGGCCACGCGGTCCGGAGCCTCGCCGTCCTGCCGATAGCCAAACGTCCCGAGTTGGTGGCCCCGCACGAGGAACGAGGGCGGGGACGGAGGGGGCAGCACAGGCAGTCCGGACAGCCTTAGCCGCGGACACCAACTCCACACCGCGCCTCCGCCAGGAGTTGCGCAGCAACCCCCAAGCAACCCGAAGGGTTCCCGCGCCCCTCCCGGCCTAACGGCCGGACTCCCCCCAAACGTCGCCCGCCGAGGACGGCGTGTGGCGGGGGGAGACACACAACGTCTCCCACCCCGCGAGCGCCGCAACTCACGAGGGAGGGTTCTCGTCCTCCAGGCGGTAGTCGGGGTTCCATACCGGTTCGGGGTGGCGGCGCTTCTCGAAGACGTGGCGGCCGGCCGCCGCGATCCCGGCCAGGGCGGCGGCTGCGACGAGCCACTCCCAAGGAAGGTCGGCGTCCACCGGACCGAGTTGTCGCGGAGCCCGCGTCCGCGCCGGCCGCAACTCCTCGAGTGATTCGTCCCAGCGGGTCGTGGCCGAGCAGCGTGCATCGGCCAGCTGCGGCGGACCGCCGGTCGGGAACAACAGGTAGCGCACGCCGGTCGTATAGGCGCGGCCGGGCTCGGGCATGATGGCGACCTCTTCCGGCATGTCGGGGCCGCGCCAGATCTCCTCGACTTTGAGCTGCGCGGTCGTGCCGTCCCACTCGGTGACGGTGCCGAGCACGACTATCGAGGCGAAGCGAACCCGCTCGGCGGCGCTCTCCGGGCTCTCGCAGTCGGTGTCCGCCGCGTCGCCACCGCAGGCCGGGAGCAGCAGACCTAGTACGACGAGCATGCGCCACCTCATATCCGAGAAACTACCCGCCCCTTCTCGCCGGTTCCCATAGCGCCGCCAGGCGCTGGTCCCACCGCCACGGTCCCCACCCCGCCGCAGGTGCGACCGCGGGAGGACATGCCGGGAACCCGAGGGTATGCCCGCGGCGTCACAGCGTCGATGAACCAGACCGCTGCCAGAGGATCTCTCATGCGTCGCACGACACTCGCCATCACCGCGCTGATACTGGCACTCACTTCGTGCTCTTCAGCAACATCCACCATGTCGACCACCTCGCGCCGGCCGGGGGGCCTCATCTCCGGCGGCGGTGTCGGCGGCCGCGGAGTCCCTGTGAACCTGGTCGCCGGAGCGCTCGTCCGCTTCAACGCCTGTGACGACTTCCTGACTCACGTGAAGGCGGAAGCCGTGGAACGGGTCGGGCCATACGGGTTCGATTGGGGTTACGGCTCGCCCTGGATGTGGCGGGACGGCATCCTCGAGATGGCTCTTGCCGCTCCGGTAGCGGCCGCCGAGGCCGGCGGCCGTTCTGATGACTTCTCCGCGACAAACAACCAGGAAGCCGGCGTCGACGAAGCGGACATCGTCAAGACCGACGGAAGGCGGATCGTGGCAATAACCAACAACCGCCTCTCGGTGATCGACGTTACGGGCCGCAAGCCCGTGCTCACCGGGTCTGTGGAGCTGGCTCCCGACGTCTCTATCCGTGAGATGTTCTTGCACGGCGACACCGTGGTCCTGCTGGGCAACAGCTGGGGACCCATGCCGCTCGAGTTCGTCGGTATCGGTTCGGACGCCGTCGGCATGGCCGTTCCCGACGGCTACCGCGGCGGTGGATCTCCCACCGTCACGCTGACCGAAGTCGACATCGCCGAAGACCCCGAGGTCGTCCACAAGCTCCAGATCGACGGCGGCTACATCAGCTCTCGCATGATCGACGGTGCCGCCCGTGTGGCGATAACGAGCGGTCCGACGGGGTTCGTGTGGGCCTATCCGGAGGGCAGCGGATTGCGCGCCGAGCGGGCCGCCATCGCCGCCAACAAGAAGATCGTCGAAGAGTCGACTATTGAGAACTGGGTTCCCTACTTCATACTGAGCGACGCCGCCGGCACCGTCCTCGACGAAGGCCCCGCTATCGCCTGCGACCGGGCCCACTACCCCGCCGAATTCGCCGGTTTCGACATGCTCTCGATCCTCACCTTCGATCTGGACGATGGCCTGGAGATCGCCGGCAGCACCGGCGTCCTCGCCGGCGGCGAAATGGTCTACGCCTCCGCCGACTCGATATATGTCGCCACCAACCGGTGGGTCGACACGGCGGTTCTCGAGGGCGTAGCCGAAGAACTGCAGATCGCTCCTCAATTCGACGGTGCCCGCACCCAGATCCACCAATTCGACATGTCCGGCCTGTCCACCGACTACGTGGCGACAGGGTCGGTCCCCGGGTACCTGCTGAACCAGTTCGCCATGTCGGAGCACAACGGCGACCTCCGGGTTGCCTCCACCACCTCACCGGATTGGTGGGGCCGGGGTCGCGGCTCCCAGGAGTCCGTCGTGAGCGTGCTGCGACCGAACGACGGCGAGCTCGAAGTCATCGGCCGGGTCGACGGGCTCGGCAAGGACGAGCAGATCTACTCGGTGCGTTTCCTCGGAGAAGTCGCCTACCTGGTGACGTTCCGCCAGACCGATCCACTGTTCACCATCGACCTGAGCGATCCGAAGAACCCCGTTGTCCGCGGCGAGCTGAAGATCCCCGGCTACTCGTCGTACCTGCACCCAATCTCCGACACACTCGTGCTGGGCGTCGGCCAGGACGCAACAGATGAGGGCCGGGTGCTCGGCAGCCAGGTGTCGCTCTTCGACGTCAGCGATCTCGACGAGCCCCGGCGAATTGCCAAGCTGACGCTCGGCCACGACAGCAACTCCACGGCCGAGTACGACCACCGGGCGTTCCTGCTGTGGGAGAACACCGTCGTTCTCCCCATCACCGAATACGGCTGGCACGACGAGCGGGGCAGTTACCACACCGGCGCCGTCGCTATCGAAATCGGCGACGGAAGACTGACGGAGATCGCCCGCGTGGTGCACCCCGGCGCCGGCAGCGCCCGGTTCGGCTGGAACGCCGAGATCCTCCGCTCCCTAGTCATCGGCGACAGCCTGTATACGGTCTCCAACGCCGGCCTCCTCGAAAGTGATTGGGACAGCTTCGAAGACGTGAGCTGGCTCGAGTTCGACAAGCGGTAGCAGACCTTCCCCCCGCGAAAGCGGCGCGCAACTTGGGATTCGCGGCATAATCGACCAAAGTGCCGACGTCAGCCATCTGAGGAGTGTCAGCCATGCCACGCCAAGGCCTCAATCGACGCAAAGTGCTCGAAGCCGCACTGAGAGTCGTCGATGAGGAGGGTCTCGACGAGCTGACGATGCGGCGGCTGGCACAGGCGCTCGGGGTCGAAGCCCCCTCGCTGTACAAGCACATCAGCGCCAAAACGGAGATCCTCGACGGTATCGCCGGGCTCGTATACGAGGAGATCGACTTCGGTGACACCTCCGGGCCATTCGCGGAGCGGTTCCGCTCCTACGCAGCTTCATGTCGGCAAGCGCTGCTCCGGCACCCCAACGCCGTTCCAATCATGGCGACGCGGCCGGTGACGGGCAGGAACACGATCGCCCTGGCCGAAACCGTCATCGAACAGCTGCACTCTCTCGGCTTCTGTACCGAAATGGGACGGCGCTTCCTCAACGTCTCCTTCGGTTTCATCGTCGGTCATGCCCTCGCCGAGGTCGGCAACACCCGCCCCACGCTTGGGGAGTTGCGGGCCACCCGCCGCTCATTCGACTGCGTCGTTTCGGAGGATGTCGCTCGCGCCGTGGCGTTCGATCCAGTCGATCACGACGCCGAGTTCGAGCTCGCCATCGACTTGATCATTACCGGCATTGAGCAGAAGGCGGCGGACCTGCGCGAAGATCCGGACCTCTTCAGCCGGCAGATTGCGCCCGTAGCCGGGGCTCCGTCTTCACCACGTCGCCGGTAGGTGGCCCGCCGGGGCATCGTCGGGGCCCGCCGCCTCGGCGACAAGGTCGCTCACGGCGCGTCCTCAATCGACCGATAACCGACTTCTGCAGAACAAAGGCGCAACACAGGCGGTTGACGGAACCATGAAGAAGCCCGCATTTGGCGTATTCGAGGGCGGGGGGATCAAAGGAATCGCCCTGGCCGGTGCGGCCGGGGCCGTGCTCGACGCCGGGTATCGGTTCGAGCGGGTCGCCGGGACATCCGCCGGCGCCCTCACCGCATCGCTGATTGCGGCCGACTACACCGCCGATGAGCTGCGCCGTCAGGTGGCCAGGATCAACTGGCCGTCGCTGCTGGACGGTGTGCCGGGCCTGAAGATCCCGGTACTCGGCAAGCACATCGCCTTCCTCAGAAGAGGTGGACTGTATCGGGGGGCCCGCCTGCAACGGGTGTGGAGCCAGCTCCTTGCAGCCAAGGGCATTTCGACATTCGGCGACCTCGATCCCGGAAGGCTGCGCATCGTCGCCGTGGATTTGTCGCACGAGCGCGGTGTCGTGCTTCCCGACGGCCTCGAGGAGTACGGAATCGACGCCGCCCGCTTCCCGATCGCCCGGGCCGTGCGTATGTCGTCGGCGGTCCCCTTCATCTTCAAGCCGGTCGAACTGCAGAACCGGTACACGGGAGACGTCAGCTTGATGGCCGATGGCGCCCTCGGATCCAAGTTCCCGGTGGAGCTCGTCGACCAGCGCAGCGACACACCGGTATTCGGCTTCCGGCCCGTCGATATCGATGAAATCCACCGTCACAACGAGATCCGTGGTCCGGCGAGCCTGGCGGCCGCCGTCATGACGACCGGCATGTCCGCCCGCGAAACCCTCCCGCGAGGTCGATTCGAGTCCGTCCGGCAAATCCTGGTTCCCACCAGGCGGGACTCACTCGACTTCAACCTCACCGGCAAGCAGGCGCTGGCGATGTTTGACGAAGGCTACGAGAGCGGAGTACGTTTCCTCGCCGATAGCGAGATGGCAGCCTCTTAGGTTCCAGAACCCATCGCCACTGGTGCGTCAACTTTGCCTGGACAACCGCCGACAATGATGCAGTGACCGAAATCGGACCTGAATTCCCTCAGGTGCTCGCCGCCGCGCAGGAAGGCGCCCCTTGGGCGTGGGCGGCGCTGTACCACAGCGTGGCCCCGCAGGTTGCCGGTTTCGCTCGCGCCCGGGGGGCTCGGCGAGGTCTTCCACGACGTGGCTCGCAACGTCCACTCCTTCGAAGGCACCGAATCGAACTTCCGGAGCTGGGTCTTCACGATCGCTCACAACCGGCTGGTCGACCAGTGGCGCAAAGCGGCTCGTCATCGCGACGACCCATTGCCGGGACCGATTGACGCGACATCTGCTGAGGCCGAGGCCCTGGCAGCGGCCACGGACGGACCCGCCTTCGCGGCGCTCGACTCGCTCACCGAAGGGCAGCGCACGGTGATTCTGCTCCGGACGGTCGCCGATCTGTCCCTGGATGAGGTGGCCGAGGTGCTTGGCACCAACCGCAATGCGATCAAGGCGGTGCAGCACCGGGCCGTTCTGCGCCTGCGAAAAATCCTCCACGAACCCGTAACCAACTAGCCCGGCACAGCGGTTACCCCAGTGATATGGCAAAAGAGCGGCCCCTGACCTCTGCCCAGATTGACGCTGCCCTCGCGGGCTCTGCGGTGGTGCCCGGCCTCGAAGAGCTGAGCACCTGGTCAGCCGGAATTCGCCGGCAGAGCGTCACCGAAATACCGCCAGAGATCGCCGCCGCTCAGATCGCAGTCCTCGCCGAGACGGCGGCGGCCGCCAACCCGGGAGGGCCGGGGTATGCGGCACTCAAACCTTCCCGCCTCGTACGGATCCGCCGGCGCCTCGTGTTTGGCTCCCTCCTCTCCGGTATCGGAGCAAAGGTGTTCGCCGCGTCGGTGGCTCTGGCCACGGCCACCGGCGGCATTGCCGCCACCGGTTCCCTGCCCGACGCTCTCCAGGACCCAATTGCCGGGGTGTACAACTCGATCGGCTTTGACTTCCCTACCTCACACGACGACGAGTGCGATCCCGACGACGCGACGTCCTGCGACGACGGCGACAGCTCGGAGTCTCCGGCTCCTCCCGACCAGGGCGACGACCAGGGTGACGGCAACGACGGCCCCGTCGACACGTCGGATGGGGACGATCGGGGCGACGACGGCTCCGACTCGGACGACGACCAGGGTGACGACTCCGGGAACGGGAACGGGAACGGAAACGGGAACGGGCCCGGCAACGGAAACGGGAACGGGCCCGGCAACGGCAACGGGAACGGACCCGGCAACGGCAACGGCAACGGAAACGGCAACGGCAACGGCAACGGCAACGGAAACGGAAACGGAAACGGAAACGGAAACGGCAACGGCAACGGCA
>CAMYJM010000217.1 GCA_947258635.1 uncultured Acidimicrobiaceae bacterium | reverse complement strand
GCCTGGACGTACGACGAGGCCTCCGATCAGTACTGGTGCCATCTGTTCTTGCCGGAGCAGCCCGATCTGAACTGGGCCCACCCTGCCGTGCTCGACGAGTTCGACTCGATCCTGCGCTTCTGGTGTGAGCGCGGGGCGGACGGGTTCCGTATCGACGTTGCCCACGGCTTGATGAAAGATCCGCGATTCCGCGACAACCCGCAGCGGGTTGGGGTCGCGGATGCTCTCAACCCGAAGGAGGTGTTCGAGTCGTTTGATCATGTTCATGACCTGGATCAGGACGGCACCGTCGAGATCTTCCGGCGGTGGAACAGAGTCGTGGCACCCTACGACGCGGTCCTGATTGGCGAGTCCTACCCGCGTAGCCTCGATCGAATCGCCCGTTACGTGCGTGACGAGAGCCTCCACACGGTCTTCTTACTGGAGCCGGGGCGCATAGGTTGGGCGCCCGGTGAGCTGCTCGACATGCTCGAATTCGTCCATCGCACCACCGACACCGGCGTGTCCTGGGTGATCGACAACCACGACAACTCGCGTTCGGCCACCCGTTTCGGTGGCGGGGACACAGGGCGGCGCCGCGCGCTCGCGGTGATGACATTCATGATGGCACTCGGCGGGTTCCCGTTCCTGTGGGAGGGGCAGGAACTCGGTCTGGTCGATGCTCGGCTCGACGCGGCGGACCTCGAGGACCCGATTGCGACGCGCAACGAGCATGGGGTCGGCCGCGACGGCGCCCGCAGCGTGATGCCGTGGGATTCGTCGCACGCCAACGGGTTCTCCAAATCCGCCGAACCGTGGCTGGCGGCGCCGTCTCGAGTCCCCGCCGAGACAGTCCTGAGCCAGCGGGCGGATGAGGAGTCCTGGCTCAGCAGACATCGCCGCCTCCTCGAGGTCCGCAAGGCCAACCCCGACCTGTGGACTTCGGAGCCCCAGTGGCTGCCGGCGCCTCCCGGTGCGGTTCGGGTGCTTCGTCGCGGCCGGACTCTGGCGATGACCAACCTGGAAGCCGACTCGCGCCAGGCCGAGTTGCCGCCGGGGGAGTGGCGAGTGGCCTACGCATCCGGATCCACCTCCACGTCGCAGGCGGCGGGTCGATTGGAGATGGCACCGGAGACCTCATATCTGCTGGTGACGGGCAGATAGCACGGCTTGAGCATCGCGCCCCTGCCTCGGACCCAGCCTGCGTCGGGCGACCGGGGGACGGTGCCGGGCTGCCGGTACTAGCCTCCGCGCCATGCCGGACGTCGTCATCACTGAGTTCATGGACGAGGCCGTCGTCGCCGACCTGGCGACGGAATTCGACGTTTACTACGACCCCGAGTTGGCCTCGCGACCGGACGCTACAGCCACCCAAGTCGCCGAGGCGAGAGCCCTCATCGTCCGCAATCGGACCAGTGTCGATCGATCGCTGTTGGACGCCGCCCCGGGCCTCGTCGCCGTGGGCCGGCTCGGAGTCGGACTCGACAACATCGACGTCGCCGCCTGCGAGGAACGGGGAATCGAGGTTCTACCCGCTACCGGGGCCAACAGCGGATCCGTGGCTGAGTATGTCATCGGTGCGGTGCTCACTCTGATGCGCCCTGCCCTGAGCGACTCGCGCCGCGTGCTCGCCGGCGACTGGCCGCGCCAGAGCTCCATTGGCTCCGAGATTGCGGGCAAGAACATGGGACTGATCGGACTGGGAGACATCGCCCGGTTGGTGGCCGCCAAGGCCAACGCCCTCGGAATGACCGTGTCGGCCTACGACCCCGTCCTCGAGCCCGACGACCCGGCATGGCAAGTCGCCACGTCCGTGTCCTTCCCGGAACTGCTCGGCGACTCGGACGCAGTGAGCCTCCACGTGCCTCTGGTCGACGCCACACGCCGAATGATCGACGCCAGCGCCATCGCCCAAATGAAGCCATCTGCGGTGCTGGTCAATACCGCACGCGGAGGTGTCGTCGACGAGGGTGCCTTGGTCGCTGCCCTGCACGCCGGACAACTCGGTGGCGCCGCCCTCGACGTCTTTGAGCGAGAGCCCCTCGACGCCACCGGCGCCCAACCGTTCTCGGGGGCTCCCAACTTGATACTCACTCCCCACATTGCCGGCCTCACCACCGAGTCGCAGCACCGAGTGAGCGTCGTGACCGCCACCAACATCCGGCAGGCACTGACCGGAGTCGGGCCATGACCAACGTCGTCTGTGTCGGGATTGCAGTAATCGACCTGATCTTTGAAGTGGAGGCCCTGCCCCGGGGCGGGGGGAAGTACTACGCATCTTCATTCCGCGAGGTGGGAGGCGGAGTCGCCGCCAATGCGGCGGTTGCGGTGGCTCGGCTCGGCGGCAATGCCCGCTACATCGGCCGGGTGGGCGACGACGCCCTCGGTGAGCAGATCATCGCCGATCTGATCGCGTCCGGGGTTGACGTCACCGTCGATAGAGTCAGGGGAGTGACCTCTCCTGTCAGTTCGGTTCTCGTCGACGCCGCCGGTGAGCGCACCATCGTCAACCACACGCCCCGCGAGTTGTTCGATGGCGGCGACGTGACGGCGGCAAGCGATCTGGTTGACGTCGACGCGGTCCTCGTCGATGTGCGCTGGCCCGACGGGGCCGCAGCCGCGCTGCGGACGGCGGCGGCCGCGGGCGTTCCTTCCGTATTCGATTTCGACCGACCGATGGAGTCCGGCGGCGACGCCCTTCTCGGACTCGCCACTCACGTCGTGTTCTCCGCGGCGGCGCTGGCGGCAACGGCGGGAACCGACGACCCCGTCGCCGGGCTGGCCCATATGGCTCAGCGCACCGATGCCTGGCTGGCGGTCACCGTCGGGCCCGGCGGCGTGCACTGGCGCCACGCCGGTGGATCGCACCACCTTCCCGCTTTCGCCGTCGACGTGGTGGACACGCTGGGCGCCGGCGACGTCTTCCACGGAGCATTGACGCTTGCTCTCGCCGAGGGGCAAGCCCCGGCCGACGCGGTTCGATTCGCATCGGCGGCGGCCGCCCTCAAGTGCACGAGACCCGGCGGACGGAGCGGCACTCCCGACCGCGCCGACGTCCACGAGCTATTGCAGGAGGCGATCTGATGCAACCGGGGAAGCTATGGGGTTTGCGGCGACTGGCCGATGCCGAGGGCCGGTTCAAGATGCTGGCGGTGGACCAGCGGCCACCGATCAAGAACTTGATTGCAGACAAGCGCGGCACGGGAAGTGCCGCCTACGACGACGTCTGCGATTTCAAGAGGCTTCTCGTCGCCGAGCTGGCGCCGTACGCCTCGGCCGTGCTGCTCGACCCGCATTTCGCCTACCCGGCGGCCATCCCCCTCGTGTCGCCTTCCCAGGGGCTTCTCTTGACCCTGGAGGACTCCATATTCGAGGAGACCCCCTCGGGGCGGCTGTCCAAGGAGATCGATGATTGGAGCGTCGCCAAGATCAAGCGAGCCGGCGGAGACGCCGTCAAGGTTCTCGCCTGGTACCGCCCCGATGCCGCCCCGCACGTGCGAGAGCACCAGGAGGAGTTCGCGGCGCGGGTCGGCGATGCCTGCCGAAGCTACGACATCCCCTACGTGTTCGAACTGCTCGTTTATCCCTTCCCCGGCTCGGCCGAGCACACGACCGACTACGTAGAGGACACCGCCAAGCGGGTCGACCACGTCATCGAAAGCGTCGCCACTTTCGCCGATGCGAGGTTCGGTATCGACCTGTTCAAGCTCGAGAGCCCGCTCCCGGCAGCGAGTGTGCCCTCCAAAGCCGAGGACGACGGCGCCGTCCAGGCGCATTTCGACGACCTGGGACGGGCGGCCGGACGCCCCTGGGTGATGCTGTCTGCCGGCGCCACTCAGGATGCCTTTCGCCGGATACTGGAATACGCGTATGCCGCCGGTGCCAACGGATACCTGGCGGGACGCGCCATCTGGTGGGATGCCGGCCAGGCATTTCCCGACCTGGAGGCGATGCGCGGTGGGCTCACAGTGGGCTCGGTTCCTTACGCACAACAGATCAACCGCCTGACCGATGAGCTGGCTACTCCATGGACGGAGCGCCCCGGGTCGCTGGGGTCGACGACGCTCGATGGAGCCGGTCCCGATTTTCGGGCCAAATACGGCGGGATCGAGCCGGAATGACTCGAATCGGCGTTGTCGCACTGGCTCGGCCGACCTTCGACGTCGAGTACGCCGAGGAAGTCGCTGCGGCCGCTTTCGAGGCGCTTTCTGATGTAGACCCGGACTGGATGGGGGAGCGCGCACTGCTCTTCGATGCCGATAGCACGCGGGAAGCGATCGCGACGATCAGTGACAGCTCGATCGATGCGGTCGTGGTGCTGCAAGTGACGTTCACGGACGCCTCGATGACGCAGGCGCTCGCCAATGAGATCGCCGCCCCGGTCGTGTTCTGGGCCTTCCCTGAAGACCGGACGGGCGGCCGGCTTCGGCTCAACTCTCTGTGCGGCATCAACCTCGCCGCCTACACGCTGCGACGCGACGGGCACACGGCGCGATACATGTACCGCCGTAGCGACGATCCGGGAGCCGCCGACGGGCTGCGTAGCCTGGTAGCTGCCGCCGAGTTCTCCGGAGCGCCGCTCGTCGCCGCACCCCCGGACACCGGGTCGGTGGCCGCGGCAGACGCTGCAGCCGCCGTCAGTGCGGCGCTCGCCGGCCTGAAAACGGGTGTGATCGGCGACCATCCCGACGGCTTCGACCCATGTGCCTACGACGCGGCGGAGGTACGGGCGCTGACGGGCGTCGCCGTGCAGCGGCTGGAGCTCGCCGACCTGTTCGCCGCGGCGGATGCTGCTCCCGAGAGCGATGTGGCCGCGCTCCGGCGCCGCGCCGCCGGAGCGCTGGGACCCCTCGACGACCTCGACCAAGAGTCCCTCGACAAGAGTCTGCGCCTCTACGAAGGGATGCGCCGGCTGGCGACCGACAACGGCTGGGCGGCCTTCGCCACCCGCTGCTGGCCGGAGTGCTTAACGGACTACGGCGGCGCCGCCTGCGCCCCGCAGGCGATGCTCACCGACGATGGGATCCCCGGTGGATGCGAAGCCGACGTTTACGGCAATCTCACCAGCCTTATCCTGCGCCAGCTCTCCGGTGCTCCCCCGTTCGTCGCCGATCTCGTGGACATCGACTTCACCGATGACACGGCGGTCTTCTGGCATTGCGGTGTGGCGCCGCTCCACATGGCCGACCCCACCGTCAGCGCCGGCGCGACGGTCCATTCAAACCGGCGCAAGCCGCTGCTCCACGAGTTCCCCCTCAAACCGGGTC
>CAMYJM010000216.1 GCA_947258635.1 uncultured Acidimicrobiaceae bacterium | reverse complement strand
GCTCGGTGACGTTCGAGGACAAGACCTCGGCACTGACCACGGTCGGCGTCTGGGGACCCAACGCCCGCAAGCTGGTCGAGAAGGTCACCAAGGACGACGTCTCCAACGAGGGCTTCCCCTACGGGCAAGTGCGTCAGTACACGATCGGGTCCATCCCGGTCACGATGCTGCGAATCTCCTATGTCGGTGAGCTCGGATGGGAGATCACCTGCGACATGGAGCACGGCCTGCGGCTGTGGGACTTGTTGTGGGAGGCCGGCCAGGAGTACGACGTCACCCCCGTCGGGGCCGGTGTGTACGGCGGCAGCGGGCGCCTGGAGAAGGCGTATCGCCTGATGGGTGCCGAGCTCGAGTCCGAGTACAACCCGGTCGAAGCCGGACTCAACCGGCCCCGGGTGAAGAGCCAGGACTTCATCGGCAAGGAGGCCTATCTGAAGGCCCGCGATGAAGAGCCCGCCGCTCAGGTGTGCACGCTCACGGTGGAGAATCATCGCTCGACCTCGGGAGTGGCCCGCCACATGATGGGCGGGGCCGAACCGATCCTCACCCTCGATGGCGACCGGATCCTCGACTCCCATGGGCGGGTGTCACGGGCGACGAGTGCCGGAACGGGGCCATCGGTCGGCAAGTACCTGCTCCTGGCGTACTTGCCGCCGGAGTACGCCGTCGAGGGGACCGATCTTCAGGTGATGTACCAGAACGAGCTGTTCCCGGTGAAGGTCGCCCGAGTCGGCCCGCAGCCCCTCTTCGATCTCGATGACAGCCGGATGAAGCAGTGAGGATCCTCACCTGCGTCAAACGGGTCCCCTCTCCGGGGGCCAGGATCGTGGTGACCGCGGACGGCCAGGCGGTCGACACCAACATGCTCGGTTTTGCGGTATCGCCTCACGAGGAATGCGCCGCCGAAGAGGCGATCCAGCAGATCGAACAACACGGCGGCAGCTCGACGGTGATGACCCTCGGCCCCGCCGCGGCCGAGGAGCAGCTGCGCACGATCATGTCCGTCGGCGTCGACGGGGCGGTGCTGCTGGCGACGGACGGCTCCGATTGGGACCCGATGGCGACGGCCCGAGCCCTGGCCACGGCCATCGGGGAGCTCGAAGCGGCCGGTGGAGAGTTCGATCTGATCTTCTTCGGCAACGAGTCCGCCGACAGCGGCGGCTACCAGGTCGGCGTCCGCGTCGCCCGAGCGCTGGGAAGGCCGATCGTGTCCGGCATCAAGGGCGTCGACGTCGGCGACGGCGAGGTCACGGCCCGGCGCGATACAGCGAGCGGCGCCGAGGTCTACCAGCTACCCCTACCGGCCGTGCTGGCGATCAAGGAGGGCATCAATCTGCCGCGGTACCCGACGCTGAAGGGACGCCTCGGAGCCAAGAAGAAGGAAGTCACCGTGATCGAGGCGGCTCGGGAGCCGGGGGGCCAGTCGATGGTGACCTTGGTAACGCCCCCGTCACATGAGACTCCGACCGAGGTCCTGGGGAGCGGCGCGGCCGCCGCCCCGGCCCTGGTCGATGTGCTCGAGAGGATCGGAGTCCTATGAGCACGCTCTACGTGGTCGACCATGACCGCGGCGAGATCGCCGACCCCGTTCTGGAGGGCCTCACGGCCGCCCGGGCGCTGGACGCGGGTGTCGCGGCCGTAACCGTCGGCGCGGCCGCCGACGGACTGGCCGGCGCACTCGCCGAGTACGGCGCCGCCGCCGTCCACCAGATCCACCACGATGAGCTGCGCGATTACGCGCCGGCCGCCTGGGGCGACGCCATCGCTCAGCTCGTCGAGTCGACCGGCGCCACCGCGGTGCTGTCTGTCGGCTCGGAACGGGGCAACGAAGTCATGGCACACCTCGGCGCCGCCCTCGACCTTCCCGTCGTGGCCAACTGCATCGAGATCGATCCTGGCGATATCTGGGAGATGACCCGGGTTCGTTGGGGCGGCAGCCTCCACGAGCGGGCCCGCCTCGATGCCCCGATCAAGCTCGCCACGTTTGCCCCGCACACGACCGAAGCCGCTCCGGCAGAGACTCCGGCTGCCGGCACGGCGGTCGAGTTCGTTCCCGACTTGGGGCCCGAAGCTGCCATCACCCGCATCGTCGATCGAGTCATCACCGAGGAGGGCGTGACCCTGGCGACTGCTCCGGTGGTGATCGCCGGCGGTCGTGGTGTCGGCAGCGAGGAGGGCTTCGCCCCGCTCGACGAGCTCGCCGCGCTGCTCGGTGGTGCGGTCGGGTGCTCCCGGGTGGTGACGAACAACGGCTGGCGGAACCACAAGTTCCAGGTCGGCCAAACGGGGACTGTGATCGCCCCGGAGGTGTACATCGGCTGCGGCATCTCGGGTGCCATCCAGCACTGGGTCGGCATGATGGCCTCCAAGAACGTCATCGCCGTCAACACCGACCCCGACGCCCCGATGGTCACCAAAGCCGACTACGCCGTGATCGGCGACCTCCACGAAGTGGTCCCCGCCGTCATCGAGGAGATCAAGCGCCGCCGCGGGTAGGTGCTCTGCGTTCGTTGTGCTTAGAACGCTGAAATAGCGCGTTCTAAGCACAACGAACGCAATCGAATGCGCTACTCCCCCGTCAGCTCATCAAGGGCCGCCACGAACTCCTCGAATGGCCGAGCGCCGTCGATCACTGAGGCCCAGCCGTCGTACAACACCACGAAGGTCGGGGTCGAGCCGAAGACCCCCGTCGTGTCGTAGATATCCTCGACGACCCGCTCCAGGGCCGTCCGGCTTTCCACGCAAGAGGTGAATTGGTCCTCCTCGAGCCCCAGCTCGCCGGCCAGGTCGACCAGCGCCGCATCGGGCGGCTCGACCGCCCAGTCGTCCACCCGTTCGAAGAGCAGGTCGTGCATTCCCCAGAAGGCCTCCTGGTCACCGGCGCACTCGGCGGCGGTTGCCGCCGCCAGAGCTTGCGGATGGATCTGCAACGGCAAGTGTTTGAACACCCACATCACCTCTCCAGTGTCGACGTACTGCTCGTCGAGAGCCGGTTGTGTTTCCAGGGTGTGGCGCTGGCAGAAGGGGCACTGGAAGTCGGAGATCTCGATGACAACCAGCTCCGCATCCGGGTTGCCCCGGTAGGCGTCCCCGGCCAGGTTGTAGCCGGGACGATCGGGATCGGGAGCGAGACCGTCCTCGTGGGCCCAGAACGGAAGATCGGGCTTCTCCTCCGGCGGGTCGGTGGTGACCGGCGCGTCCCCGGCGATCACCGAGTCGATGGCGGCGACGAACGTCTCGACAGGCTGGGCGCCGACCAGTTCGAAAACCTCATCGGTGCGATTGTCAACGATCTGGAAGCCGGGAGTGCCGGAGAACCCCAGTTCGCGGCCTTCGGCGACCCGTTCATCTACATCCGAGAGGGTCCTGCCTGAATCCAGACAAGACTGGTAAGCGTCGAGATCGGCCCCGATCTCTTCGGCGATTCCGGCCAGAAAGCCACGGTTGTCGGGTAGCGAGGCCCATTCACTCTGGCGGGCGAACAGCTCGTCGTGCATGGCCCAGAAGAGGGCGGCGCCCTGCTCCGTTATGCACAGTGCGGCGGCGTGCCCGGACGGAGCGGTGGGATGAAGCTCGGCCAAAGGGAAGTCCCGAAACACGAATCTGACCTGCCCGGACGCGGCGTATCGCTCTATCAGCAGGGGGTTGGTCTGGGTTGCATGGCGACCGCAGAAGGGGCACAGGTAATCCGAGAACTCGACCAGCGACACGGGCGCCTCGGGGTCACCCAGGTAGGGGTAGCCGTCATCGGTGAACCCCACCGGGATGCCGTTGTAGTTGTCTTCGACCGCGGCGGGCGCTGTTGTCCCGATCGCTGTAGTCGGGGCTGCAGTGGTCGCGGCTGCGGTGGTCGAGGTCCCGGCCTCGGCGGCTGCGGTGGTAGATGACCCGGTCTCGTCGTCGCTGCAGGAAGAGCCAAGCAGGGCCAGAACGAGCAACAGCGTGATACGGACCGCTCTGGTGCTTTGCTTCCGAACCCGGCCCTTCATGATGCGTCCGTCATCGCCGCCCCCGGCCTCTCCGACCGGAGGGTTCCCTGGCCGGTGCTCGTCATCAAACGTACGGGAGGTCGATCGACGCCACCAGAGTCTGAGGACCCTTGTCGCCAACCGGTGGCTCCACCCGGCGAGCCGACATCGGGAGGATTCCCGATAGGCACCGGCCGGGGCAACTGATTCACTTGACCTAAAGAGGGCGTACAGACGACTCGGTGACGCTGCAGGTGTTGATTTCCGAGTTCACCGTCGTTGGTCGTCCGACAAGGACGATTTGCCGGGGGCGGCCTCAACGCCATCGATCGAATTGATCTTGGTGAGCTGCCCTCTCACAAGCACGGAGGGGTAGTGAGATGTCCCGCAAGATTGCATTGGTTCTAACGGGGGTGGCGCTGCTGCTCCCGGCGCTCCTGCCCATAGCGCAGGCGCAAACGTCAAGCTCAACCGGCAACGCCTACGGCGGGCCTGGTCTGTTCAACACAACGTTGTACGCCGGTCAGACGATCGATGCCGGAGCCGTGAGCTTCTGGAATTCGCCCAAGAAGGCCATGGTGAAGATCGAAACCTCGGGCGCTTGGGAGATCGCGGCCACGCACATCTACGCCGGCTACAACACCGGCGATGATCTGCTTCCGGTCACCAAGAAAGGGAATGTCATACCGGACAAGTTCCCCTACACACACGAATACGAGAATCCTGTATCCCACCAGCAGCTGACCTTGGACCTCAAGGAGGATCTCGGGTTCAGCTGGGGATCGCAGTCCCGCGAACTCCGTATCCCCACCTTCGCCGTCCATGCCGATCTGGTGATACTCGATGACCTGGGAGAAGTCATTGCCGAAGAAGGCGCCTGGGCTTTCGGAGGGGTGGAGAACGAATTCGAGGGTTCGCAGTGGGGCTGGACGCTCACCTACGAGCTCGCCCACCCGCGTCGCGGGCAGTTCATCGACGCTCCTGTGATGGGCCTGAGTTATCGGGGCCCGACGCAGCAAGGTGTCACATCCTCCGAGGAGGGCGGCTTCTTCTTCTTCCCCGATGAAGGAATTGAATTCTCAGTGGGCACCGTCGTCCTCGGCACCGCCGACGCGGCCCGGAGAGTATCGCCGCTCGATCTCTTCCAAGGTGCAGATATCAATGATCCGCGCGTCATCAACGTGGCCCGATTGCTGCAGAGCCTTGACGACAGTCATGCCGACGGCAAGATCAATATCGACCCCGTCGTTGTCGGCTGCCTTGACACGGCCAAAGCAAACCTCGGTATCGGCAACGTCGACTTCAAC